>JAGVLR010000004.1 GCA_020054175.1 Candidatus Dadabacteria bacterium | reverse complement strand
TTATCTTATTCAGGACGACTCGGCCCGGCCAGCCGGCGGGAGAGGGTGAATCCGGATGAACGATCAAAGCAGAATAGGAAAATTAAAGGCCGCGCTTGAAAAAGCACCTAACAATCCCCTCGCGAGGTATGGGCTTGCGAACGAGTATTACAAGCTCGGGCTCTACGAAGAGGCGATCGCCGAGATAAAGGAATACCTCAAAATAACGGACGACCAGGGTGCTGTCTACAGGATGCTCGCCGAGTGTTATCTCAACATCGGCAACTCCGAGATGGCAAGGGAGGCCTACTTCAAGGGGATCGAGGCGGCCAACCGGCACGGGCACCCCGGCATGGCCGAAGAGTTCGAGGAAGCGATAGACATGATAGAGGATTAACTGTCCGGCATTTTACGAACAACCACCGTTCACTATTGCAGGTGCATGTATTGTGTGTGGCAGGCGCAGAATTTGCCTGTCTGCCGCTTTCTAAAGATGAAGCCCCTCGTAAAGCGCGCCGGCCTTTCGCTCGCGCGAGAGATCAGCGGCATGTTTCAGCTCGCTTCTCGGTTTTCCGTCGAGGATAATGTCAGCAAGCGCGACCCCGGCCCCGTATGAGATCATGAGCCCCCTTCCGGTGTGAGCAGCGCATTCGTAAATGTTATCGTACCCCGGCACCTTCCCTAAATAGCCAGACCTGTCCGGCGTCTCGGCGTATATGCCCGCCCATCCCCTGACGAGCCTCACCTTCTCGAACCCGTTCATCCTTCTATAGAGCGGCTCCCAGATGTATTTTACAAACTGGCTTTCCTCGCTCATACCGCCGAAGCTGAAATCGAAATTGTATCCCACGGGCTCGTCCATGTTCGAATACCCGGCGAGTATTCCCGTCCCCTCCTGGTGGAAGTAAACGTCCGACGTGTCTATGACCATGCCGTACGCCGAAAGGTCGGCGTCCGGGGCGTCCATGACGACCATCTGCCGCCGCCGCGGCTTTATCTCGTCGTCCTGAAAACCATAAAGCTTCGCGACTGCCGGGGCCCACGCGCCTGCCGTGTTTATAAATGTTCCGCATTCGAATTCGATCATGGGGAGGTCTCCGTCGGGCGCGCCCTTCGTCAGAATCTCCTTCGCCGCGTCGCTGAATCCGCCGGGGCCTTTCCCGAGCCCGCCGAAGTCGTAAGCCGTCACCGCCCTCGCCTTCCCGTCTCGGGCGTCTACTCCGTTGACGAAGCATCCGCCTATGAATTTAACTCCGCGCGCCTTCGCCGAGCCCCTGTAATATTCCCGGAGCGAGTAGTGGTCGATGAGCCCGGCCTTACGCGATATCGAAAGCCCGTCTATGTCTTCAGTGTTGGAAACGAGCGGGATTATTCGCTGGACGTCCCCGGGCGCGTGGAGCTCGACCGGGAGGCCGTATTCGACGTAGAGCGGATGGTTCTCGTTTATCTCTTTCCACGAGGCGCTCCCGTGCATCCAGTAATACCCGAGCTCGCGGAACTGTATGATCTCGGATATCGTCTCGTAGAAGTCTATGGAATATTTGCAGAGCTCGATGTTCGCCCTGTTCCGCCAGGTGGCCCTGACGCCGCCCGCGTTTTTGAGCGTCGAGGAATGCTCTCCTTCGAGGTCGAGGTCGAGCACTCCTATGCTAGCCTTCTCGCCCCGCCGTTCGAGCTCCATCGAAAGCGCGCACGCGGCCGACGAGCCCAGTATGCCCGCCCCCGCGAAAAGAAAGTCGAAGCGGTTGCCCATAGCCATATTCTAGCACACAAACCCGGGGGCTTTCGCTCGTTTATATTGTGTTATCCTTTTTCAATCGTGGATCACTCTCCCCTCAACTGGCTCTTCGTCGATATGAACTCCTACTTCGCCTCGGTCGAGCAGGAGCTGCGTCCGGAGCTGCGCGGCCTGCCGGTTGGAGTCGTTCCCGTTATGGCCGACAGCACCTGCTGCATAGCGGCGAGCTACGAGGCGAAGGCGTTCGGCGTCACCACCGGCACGAGAGTCTCGGCAGCGAAAAAGCTTTGCCCCGGAATAGTGCTCGTCGAATCGCGGCCAGTCGAATACATCGAGATGCACGGCAAGATACGCGACGCCGTAGATTCCGTCCTCCCGGTTCACAGGGTCGATTCCATAGACGAGATGTCGTGCAGGCTCACTGGCCGGCAGACGGAGTATGGTATCGCCGCCGCTCTCGGCTACGCGGTGAAAGACGCCATAAGGAAGCAGGCGGGCGAGTATCTGAAGTGCTCAGTCGGCATAGCGCCCAACCGCTTTCTTGCGAAGGTGGCGAGCGACATGCAGAAGCCGGACGGTTTCGTCGTCATAAAAAAGGAAGAGCTTCCCGAAAAACTGTACTCGCTTTCACTGACGGACCTCCCGGGGATCGGGCGGCGCATGGAGGCGCGGATCAAGGCGAACGGAATCAATACAGTAAAAGCCCTCTGCGGGCTCTCCGAAAACAGGATGGGCCGCATCTGGGAGAGCGTCGTCGGCAAGAGATGGTACGCCCTCCTCCGGGGAGAGGATATAATCGAGGCAGAGACGGAGCGCCGGAGCGTCAGCCACTCGCACGTCCTCCCTCCCATGCAGAGGACGGACGAAGGCGTTCGCGCGGTTTTCGTCAACCTCATACACAAGGCTGCCTTCAGGCTCCGAAGGCTCGGCTGCCTTACGCGGAAGATGATAGTCGGTATAGACTATTT
>JAGVLR010000096.1 GCA_020054175.1 Candidatus Dadabacteria bacterium | reverse complement strand
TCACTGGAAGTGCGTCAGGTGGTAATAGCAAGACTGCTGCTACTTCGAAAGTCAGCGGACACTGTCCGCCTAAAAATCATCGTGTCTTCACTAAATCTTATACCCACCCCAGCCCCTGATAAGATTTTTAACGCTTATCCACTCGATTTTTTTAACGCCAATTTTTACGTCCCGGAAGTGTATTGCTTCGCTGCTCCCGCAGCTTGCAATAATATGTGATTCGTAGCGGGGTTCGTGATTCTATAGCGGGGAATGACAAACATTGAGAATTCACGTTGGGCCCTGATTCCTCGCTCGCTCGGAACCGTTGGGAATGACAGCATAGACGCTGGGTGGCAGTGGTGACGGATTAAAGAGGATTGCCGCGGTCGCGGAAGGCGCTCCCTCGCAATGACAGGTTGAAGGTAACCCCCACCTTAGTCCTTCCGGCTTCGCCGCTGGCTATCAGGCTTCGCAGTGCTACGACCCGACAAGCGCCGCGGCAAGCCCCCTTCTCCAAGGGGAGGGGGGATAATATGGAGCTGAGCCGAAGGTTCTCCACAAGTTTCTGAACCCTCTCTGCCTATACCTGCATCATAACTATCACGCTCCTGGGGGCGGGTTATTTACACTCTCAAATTCCGGGTATAATTACAAACTTTTAATTACAATATAAGGGCTTATAAATATTGTATAAATTATTCCCGAGAATGAGCGAGGTAGAGTCAGATGAAAGTCAGCCTTGAAAATTTAAGCGCGACGCAGAAAAAAGTGGACGTCGTGATCCCGGCCGAAGTGGTCAAGGAAAAGCGCGCCGAGGTATTCGGCGAGATAAGCAAGAACTCGAAAATAAAGGGTTTTCGCCCGGGAAAGGCCCCGGCGAGTGTTGTGGAATCTATGTTCAGGAAGGAAATACTGGGCGAGACGGCGACCAGGCTTGTGACGGGCTCGCTCGAAGAGGCGCTCAAGGAAGTGTCGGCGCATCCGATAAGCAGGCCGGAGATCAACCCGCCTGACCCTTTCGAGCTCGATAAGGACTTCGAGTATTCGGCAGTCTTTGACGTTCTGCCCGAGGTGGAGCTCAGCGAGTACAAGGGCCTCCCTCTTAAGAAAGAGGTGTCGGAGATAACCGACCACGACGTCGAGCATACGATCGGGCATTTCCTCGAGCACAGGGCCGAGGTTAAGGCCTACGAGGGCGAGCACGCGGCCCAAAAGGGCGACGTAGCAATCGTCGACTTCGAAGGGTTCATCGGCGATGAGCCGGTCAAGGACTTAAAGCGTGAGGGCCTCAGGTTCGTCGTCGGCGAGGACAGGGTTATTCCCGAGTTCGAGGCCAACGTCGTCGGGATGAAGAAGGGCGAGGAGAAGGAATTCGACGTCGCCTACGGGGAAGATTTTCAGATTAAGGAAGCGGCGGGGAAGACTGTTCACTACAAGTTCAGGTTGACGGACGTTCAGGAGAGGATTATCCCCGAGCTGACGGACGAGCTTGCGAAGGAAGTGGGGCAGGAGAGCGCCGAGGCGCTTAAGGCGCAGGTGAAGGAAGATATTAAGTCGCAGACGGAACAGCAGTCGAAAAACAAGATTAAGCAGGCCGCCGTCGAGGCGCTTGTAGAAAAGAATACGGTCGAGGCTCCCCGAAGCCTCGTGAACGAAGAAATAACCCGGCTCGCCCGGAACATGGCCCAGGGGCTTCAGCAGAGGGGCATCCCGGCGTCGGCCCTGGGGGCCGAGGCCATGGCGGTTATAGAGGAGCGCGCGGACAAGAATGTCCGGGCTTCGATACTCCTCGCCGAGATAGCGAAGAAGGAGTCGATAGTGGTGACCGAGGACGACATCGACAAGGGCCTTTCGGAGGTTGCGGCGGGGTATAATGTGAGCCTCGAACAGGTGCGCGAAATCTACCGCCAGAACGACCTCCTCGACGGCCTCCGCGCGAACCTGGTAGAGCAAAAAGTCATTGATTTTATTATAGAAAATGCAACGATCGAGGAGGTTCCGGGGGAGCCGAATCACGTTGACAATAAATAGGAGAATCAGTATACTCAACAATAATGTCCAGCTATGTACCTATAGTAATTGAACAGACTAGCAGGGGCGAGAGGGCATATGACATTTTTTCCCGGTTGTTACGGGACAGAATTGTTTTCCTGGGATCACCCATCAACGACGCGGTAGCTGACACGGTTATAGCTCAGCTTTTGTTTCTCGAGTCGGAAAACCCCGACAAGGACATCTACGTCTACATCAATTCGCCGGGCGGAGTTGTTACCTCGGGGCTCGCGATTTACGACACGATGCAGTACATCAAGCCGGACGTCGCGACGATGTGCATAGGGCAGGCTGCCAGCATGGCGGCCGTTCTCCTTGCGGCCGGCGCGAAGGGCAAGAGGTACGCTCTCCCTCATGCGAGGGTGATGCTGCACCAGGTGCTCGGAGGCTTCGAGGGGCAGGCTACCGACGTAGAGATACACGCGAGGGAAATCCTCAGGATGCGCGAGGAGCTTAACCGCATACTCGCGAAGCATACGAACCAGCCCTTCGAGAGGATTTCGAGGGATACGGACAGGGATTTTTTCCTGAGACCAAATGACGCGTTAGAGTACGGGCTCGTAGATGCTATAATTACTAAGAGAGAGGAGGCTGCGAAGTGACCTCGAGACGAGATGCGAAAGAAGGGAAGCTCTACTGCTCTTTCTGCGGAAAGAGCCAAAAGGAAGTCAGGAAGCTCATCGCCGGACCTACAGTCTATATCTGTAACGAGTGTATCGAGCTTTGCAACGAGATAATCGCCGACGAGGACGCCAAGGAAGGCGTACTCAAGAAAAGATACTCGACGCTCCCGACGCCGTCCCAGATTAAAAAGTTTCTCGACGAATACGTCATAGGGCAGGTAAGGGCGAAGAAGATCCTGTCGGTGGCCGTTTACAACCACTATAAGAGAGTGGAGCTTAACGCCTACAACGGCGGGAAGCGGAACTCCGAAATAGAGGTTCAAAAGAGCAATATTCTTATGATAGGCCCCACCGGGAGCGGGAAGACCCTCCTGGCGCAGACTCTCGCAAGGCTCCTCGACGTGCCGTTCACGATCGTCGACGCCACGTGTTATACAGAGGCCGGCTACGTCGGAGAAGACGTCGAGAATATGATAGTCAGCCTGCTTCAGGCTGCAGATTACGACCTTGAAAGGGCTTCCAAGGGTATTATATATATAGACGAGATAGACAAGCTCGCGAGAAAGACAGGCGACAGCCCGTCGATAACGAGAGACGTTTCGGGCGAGGGCGTTCAGCAGGCGCTCCTGAAAATTATGGAAGGGACAAAAGCCAACGTACCGCCGAAGGGCGGTAGGAAGCACCCGCAGCAGGAGTTCTTGCAGGTCGATACGACGAACATCCTGTTCATTTGCGGCGGCGCGTTCTGCGGGCTCGAGGATATTGTGAGGCAGAGAATCGGAGAGAAGTCGATAGGGTTCGAAGCGAAGCTCGGCTCCGAAGCCGAGAATGATCTCGGTTCGCTGCTCCGGCAGATTCAGCCCGAGGATCAGATTCAGTTCGGCCTCATCCCGGAATTCGTCGGCAGGATACCTGTCGTCGCGACTCTCGAAGAGCTGAGCGAGGAATCGTTCATAGAGATACTTACGAAACCGAAAAATGCGATTATAAAGCAGTTCCAGAAACTGATGGAGCTCGAAGGGGTAGAGCTCGAGATTACGGAGGCTGCACTCGCCGCTATCGCCCGCGAGGCCATAGCAAGAAAGACCGGCGCGAGGGGGCTCAGGGCCATCATCGAAACCGTGATGCTCGATATATCCTACGAGGTTCCGTCGCTTAAAGGTCTTCGTCGCTGTGTTATTACGGAGGATGTGATAAACGCAACGGGCGAGCCGCTCTTTATATACGAGGAGGAGGCGCGCCTGGGTACGTAGGATGTGAATCCAGAAGTTAAGGAGACCAAGCATGCCGATGTTTTTCAAAAATGAGGAAGGAAAGGGGCAAATGGAAACATTACCGCTGCTGCCGTTAAGAGACGTAGTTATTTTCCCGTATATGGTGGCTCCGCTTTTCGTGGGCAGGGAAAAATCGATCCGCGCTCTCGAAGAGGCCATGAAGAAATCCAAGGAAATCTTCCTCGTCGCCCAGAGGGACGCCAAGACCAACGACCCTCAGGAAGCGGATATATACGACATAGGAACAATAGGCACGATAGTCCAGATGCTGAGGCTCCCGGACGGCACCGTGAAAGTGCTGGTCGAGGGCAAGAGGAGAGGCCGCGTACAGGGTTATCTCCCGAACAAGAGCTATTTCCTCGTCGAGGTGGAGCAGATCCCCGAAACCGAGGACGTGGGGGTGGAAACCGAAGCCCTCATGAGGACGCTCGTTACGGCCTTTGAAAATTATGTGAAACTCAACAAGAAAATTCCGTCCGAGGTAATCGTAACCGTATCTTCCATCGAAGACGCGGGAAGGCTTTCGGACACGATCTCCTCGCACCTCGGCTTTAAGCTCGAGGACAAGCAGGAGATCCTGGAGACGCTGGACCCGGCCGAGAGGTTAGAGAAGCTCTACGAAAAAATCCAGGCCGAGGTGGAGATACTCCAGATTGAAAAGAAGATACGCTCCAGGGTCAAGAAACAGATGGAGAAGGCCCAGAAGGAGTACTACCTCACCGAGCAGATGAGGGCGATACAGAAGGAGCTCGGCGAGAAGGACGACCTCAAATCCGAGATACAGGAATTCGAGGACAGGGTCAAAAAAAAAGAGCATGCCCGAAGAGGCCGAACAGAAGGTCAAGAAAGAGATAAAGAAGCTGAAACAGATGTCGCCGATGTCGGCCGAGGCGACCGTCGTACGCAACTACATCGACTGGCTGCTCTCGATACCGTGGGACGACGAGAAGACCGAGGACAGGATAGACATAGACGAGGCGCAGGCGATACTCGACGAAGACCACTTCGGCCTCGAGAAGCCGAAGGAGAGGATTCTCGAATACCTCGCCGTTCAGGCTCTTACTAAGAAAATAAAGGGGCCGATACTCTGCTTCGTCGGGCCTCCCGGAGTAGGTAAGACCTCGCTCGCGAAGTCTATCGCCCGCTCGATGGGAAGGAAGTTCGTCCGCGTGTCTTTAGGCGGCGTCAGGGACGAGGCCGAGATCAGGGGCCATAGAAGGACCTACATCGGCGCTCTGCCCGGAAAGATAATTCAGGGAATAAGAAAGGCGGGCACGACTAATCCCGTGTTCCTCCTCGACGAAATAGACAAGCTCGGAATGGACTTCAGGGGCGACCCGGCTTCGGCTCTGCTCGAAGCACTGGACCCGGAGCAGAATACCGCCTTCAACGACCATTACATCGAGGTCGACTACGATCTTTCGAACATGATGTTCATAACGACGGCGAATATACTGCACACGATTCCGTGGGCGCTCCAGGACAGGATGGAGATCATCCGCATCTCCGGCTACACCGAGGACGAAAAACTCGAAATAGCCAAGAAGTTCCTCCTGCCGAAGCAGCTCGAAGCGCACGGCCTTAAGGAAGAGAACGTCAAGATTTCAGACCAGGCCATACTCACCGTCATAAGGCGGTATACGAGGGAGGCCGGCGTCAGGACTCTCGAAAGGGAGATTGCGACCCTTTGCAGGAAGGCCGCGAGGGACATCGTGAAGAAGGGGCCGGACCACGTCGTCAAGGTCACGCCGAACATGGTTACGAGCCAGAAGTATCTCGGCATACCGAAGTTCAAATACGGCGAGATAGAAGAGCAGCCGCAGGTCGGCATGTCGACAGGTCTCGCGTGGACGGAGGTCGGCGGAGAGCTTCTGACGATCGAAGTATCCGTCGTACCCGGAAAAGGCAACTTCACCGTTACAGGTAAGCTCGGCGAGGTTATGCAGGAGTCGACGCAGGCTGCGATGAGCTACGTCAGGTCCAGGGCCGAGAGGCTCGGGCTCGAGCGTAACTTCCACCAGAAGGTCGATATCCACATCTACGTCCCCGAGGGCGCGACCCCGAAGGACGGGCCTTCCGCCGGTATCGCGATATCGACGGCCATCGTATCGGCCCTTATAAGGAAGCCGGTCAAGCACGACGTCGCAATGACGGGCGAGATAACGCTCAGAGGAAGGGTGCTCCCGATAGGCGGGCTCAAGGAAAAGATCCTTGCGGCTCACAGGGGCAAGGTGAAGACTGTTATCATCCCGCAGGAGAACGAGAAGGATATCAGGGAAATCCGTGAGAACATACTCAAGGATATCCAGATAAAGCTCGTTCACCACATGGACGAGGTGCTCGAAGCTGCTATCGAGTCGGACGAGCCGGTTCTGAAGAACGTCGTTATCCCGGCTATGCCGATAACCGACGAGCTCGGTACCAACGTAAACTGAAAACAATAAGAATCTGAAAAGAAGTTAGAAAAAGGGCGGACTAAACATCCGCCCTTTTTTTGTGGCGCACCACGTGCGCGGGAAATCGACGTAGGACGGGCGGAGATTTTATCAGCAGCCGCGCGTCTTTTGAATTGAATCGCCAATGGTGCTTCGTCGGAAAGCGGACTGTGTCCGCAGGATTACGACGAAAAAGATAAATCCCCCCGTACCCCCTTTTCCTAAGGGGGACTATTATAACTAGAGAATGGATTCCCGACCCGGCTTTGCCTGCTAGCTTCGCTGCGCAAGTAAAGACATTCGTGCACGCGTCGGGTGCTGAATTCTCAATACAAGCCTTGATACTAAAGATGATAAGTTACGAGCGATACTGGATGAACGTTTGTGCAATGAGGTGACGGCGTCCAATTCCTCACTCGTTCGGAATTGTCCCCTTTTTTAAGAGGGAAATTACAGGCAAAGGTTTAGATCCTAAATCAGGTTCAGAATGACTACTTAAAAATATAGATTCCCGATTAAAGCACTCGGGAATGACAGACTAGTGGAATGACAGAATTAAGGTAACCCCTCACCCTTACCCTCTCCCCTTCTTGCAGGGTAGAGGGGATTATATGGAAGGCGCACGGTAGGTGGTGATACTGGCAAAATCGCTGCTACTTCGAATGCCAGCGGACGCTGTCCGCAAATCCCCCCGATCCCCCTTTTCCTAAGGGGGGCTTTTATAACTAAAGAATGGATTCCCGATACAGGCTTGATACTAAAGAAGGCAGGTTCCGAGCGGTACTGGATGAACGTTTGTGGAGTGAGGTAACGGCGTCCAATTCCTCGCTCGTTCGGAATTGTTGGGAATGACAGAAATGTGGAGATTCCTCGCTCGCTCGGAATTGTTGGGAATGACACACGCAGTGTGTTTCTCGACGTAGCTGATTCCAGTGCTATAGGCATCTGAAGCGCGACGGGCGACATCAGCAACGATGCTGCTACTTCGAATGCCAGCGGACGCTGTCTGCAAATCCCCCCTTGCCCCCCTTTTCCTAAGGGGGGATAAGAAAGACAAGTCAGTGTTGCATCGAATTCGCGTGGCGTGCCCCCTGATCCTCTCCCGCTTGGGGAGAGGGAAGGGGGAGAAAATTAAGTTCGATATTGTTATTGGCCGGTCGCAGGTTTGAGGTCAGACGTTACATCTACGACTGCGCCATCGCTGCCGTCTACGGGGATCGTCAGCCTCGGCGCGCCTTCGGACAGGTCGAACTTCTTCATATCTATGGAGCGGAGGGTCATGTTGTCGTAGGTCCTGAAGTAGAGGACGCTGTTCGTGAGGTCGCGCCCTGTTACCCACTGCGTGTAATCGCCGAAGGATTTCTTGTCGGTGAAGTCTCTGACCGTGCCGAGAGGAATGTCCACAGTATTCATTATGTGCATCGCGAGCGTGAGAGCGCCGGGGGCGTCGGCCGTTTCCGCGGCGAGGTACGCCATCGCGCCCGCCCTTATGAAGCGGGACGGCGGGGTCGGGTCGCCGGGTATGCCCATGAGCCCGCTGCCCTGTCCCGTCGACGCGAAGCTGACGCCGTCTATGACCTCAGGTTCCGCGCCTTCGGCGGTGAGGCCGACGTAGTTCTTTACGTTCGTGAGGTGCCACGGGTAGGAGGGCGAGTTGGTCATGATTCCGATGCTGTCGTAAATGCCGAGCCCGTCCTTTGTGTATTCGATGACTATGCCGTTCCCGGTTTTATCGTGGACCGAGAAGTGGGCGGGGATGATGATGTTGCCCATCTGCGGCGTCTCTATTCCGACGACGTTCAGCGAGGGCAGGT
>JAGVLR010000190.1 GCA_020054175.1 Candidatus Dadabacteria bacterium | reverse complement strand
GATTCCTCGCTTCCTCGGAATCGTTAGGAATGACAAACCGGAGATATTTCCGGTTGTCAGCTGACACTGTCCGCCAGCGTGGCTCGCTTTCTTTACATCGACATCCCAGTTAGAATAATCGGACATCCGCAAGGTTGGGGAGAGCGCATGATATTCGTTACCGGCGCTACGGGCAGGACGGGCCGTAGGGTCGCGCGGCGCCTTTCGAAATGGGGCTACAAATTCACCGCGATGGTGAGGGACCCGGAGAAAGCCGCCGATTTGAAGTCGAAGTCGATTGAGCTTGTACAGGGCGACTTCGGGAAGCCTGATAGTTTAAGGCGGGCGCTCGAGGGCGTCGAGCACGCGTTTATGCTTTCGCCCGATTGCGGAAATCAGTTCGAGCTTGAGAAAAACTTCATCGACGCCGCACGGGAATCAGGCGTCAAATACCTTGTGAAATATTCTGTGATCGGGGCGAACCCGGATTCGCCGAGCGGGCTTTTGCGCTGGCACGGCGAGGCCGAGGAGTATCTGCGCGCGTCGGGCCTTCGGCATACGATCGTTAGGCCGAGCGTGTTCATGCAGAATTTTTCGTCGCACTTTGTGCAGCCGATAAGGGAGAAGAAGGAATTCAGGCTGCCGTTCGGCGAGGCGGGGTGCGCGTGGGTGGACGTCAGGGATGCGGCGCGTCTGATCGCGAAGCTCCTGACGGAGAATGGGAACAGCGACGGTGTCTTAACCGTGACGGGGCCGGAGTCGCTCACGGGTAAGGACGTTGCGGCGATATTTTCTGAGAGGCTGGGGAAAGAGGTGGAATACGTGGACGTGAAGCCGAAGGAGTTCCGGAAGGATCTGGTTTCGTATGGGATGACGGAGCAGGTGGCCGAAGCCGTGGCGGAATTTTACAAGCTCATAGGCGATGGGCTCTGCAACGTCGTGACGGATACCTTTTACCAGGTGACGGAGAAGCAGCCGCGGACGTTCGATGAGTTCGTGGACGATAGTTTGTCGGTGTTTTTGAAGAAGAAGGGGAAGAAGGAAAAGAAGTAGGCTGGACCCATTTCTGATTAGCGGCAAATGACGGAATGATTCGTCGCTACCTTTTATACCAATAACTGATAAAAGATGTGGATTCCCGATAAAGGCATTCGGGAATGACAACAAAGAGTCCGATTCCTCGCTCGCTCGAAATCGTAGTTCGGGATGACGAAAAACAAAGGCTGGATTCCCGATACAAGCCTTGATACTAAAGAAGGCGGGTTTTGAGCTGTACTGGATAAACGCTTGCACCTCAAGGTGGCGGCGTCCAATTCCTCACTTGTTCGGAATTGTTGGGAATGACAGAAATATGGAGATTCCTCGCTCGTTCGGAATCGTTGGGAATGACAAATTAAAAGATGACGGAAATATTGAGTCGCGGCAGGGCCACGACGTCAGGTTAGTGCACGCGTAGCATGCCGGATGCGGGCGGCTTAGGGAGTGACGCGGGGGCCGAAGTCGCTCTGCCAGCATTGAAATGTATCTACATCCATCATCGTAAGCTTGCCCCATGAGCCGGCGCCCGTGTCGACGTTCCACAGGTTGGTGCGTCTTACCGGCTTTCCATCCGGATATTCGCTTATGGTTTTAGTATGGCCGATGAAAACGTCCTTGTAGGGGAAGCGTGTGCCGCGGAGGGCGTGGACGACGGCGTGGACTGCGTAGGTGCTTCGGTCGGTGTTGTAGATGATCGGGTCGGGCTGGCGGTTTACGGGGAAGTGCCAGTCGATGCCGGCGTGGACGAAGAGGCGGTTTTCTTCGTCGACGTAGTAGAGAGTTGCGGCGCTGCCGACGAAGGAGGCGTGGATCTTCATGCGCTTCCTGTCGGACTTGGTTTTGCCGTTGTTGTACGACAGCTTTATGGAGATGAGGTCTTCCTGCCGCCAGGGGCCGAGGCGTTTGCCGTTGCCCCATTCGCCGCGGAGCCACGAGAGCGCGAGGGCGTCGTGGTTGCCGAGGCACCAGACGAGGTTCTTCACGCGGATGAGCTCTTCGACGCAGCCGGCCGAGTAGGGATGGTTGTTGAAGACGTCGCCGATGGCGATGAGACGGTCTTTCGCGGGGTCGAATTTCGCGCGTGCGAAGACTTGCCTGAGAGCGGGGAGATTGCCGTGTATGTCGCCTATGACCAGCGTCCGCATCACTGCTAGTATTATCTAAACTGAAGGGATTTCAAGAAGCGAATGGGCGAATATTGCGCGGATCGGGAAGGGGTGTCATGATAAGCTTATAGTGATGACTAATCATAAGGAGGAAGTGAAATGAAAATTGATTTATATACGAAAGTGGTTCTGACGGTGATCGCCGTGGCGCTCTGGGGAATTTTTCTCGCGCCGTTTTTCGAGGCGCGGGAGGTCGGGGCGTCGACAGGGATTATGGATGTGAACATAAAGCAGATTGACGGGCGGAGAGTGAAGAGCGTGCTCGACGTGAATATCGCCGAGGTGAGCGGGAGGAAGTTTTTTGAAGGAGTGCCGGTGGATGTGAAGCAGTAGGAGGTGGGCGTAATTACTTCAACTGAAAAATTCAAAATCTTCTCTACTTTTGCTAGACCACACACGTAGTGTGTTTTTCGACGTAGCACCTTCGGAGGCTCATGCACCAGTAGTGCGTCGAGTGAAATAGCAACGACTCTGTTACTTCGATTTCCAGCGGGCGTTGCCCGCCGGGACGGGGGGCATGTGGCGTCTTTTTTCGACATAGCCCGGTCCTTGCTAAAGTCACTGGAAGCGCGTCAGGTGGTAATAGCAAGACTGCTGCTACTTCGAAAGTCAGCGGACACTGTCCGCCTAAAAATCATCGCGTCCTCGCTAAATCTTCTGAATAATCACCCCTCACCCTTTATCCCTGTTTTGGTTTGGGTTCCTTTCGAG
>JAGVLR010000147.1 GCA_020054175.1 Candidatus Dadabacteria bacterium | reverse complement strand
CGGATAAAGGACATCCCGGTATTCGCGATCGGAGGAATAACTTCGGAAAATGCCGGGGATGTTCTCGAAACCGGGGTTGACGGTATAGCCGTCATCACGGGCGTTTTCGGCGCGGCCGATCCTGAAAAGGCCGTGCGCGAGCTGGCGGGTATAGCGAATACCTATCTTGAAAAGAAAAGGACCGCCCAGAACTAGAGCACTATATTCACAAGTCTCTTCGGAACCACTATAACCTTCCTGGGCTCTTTTCCGGCGAGGAAGGTTTTGATTTTCTCGTCGGAGAAAGCGGCCTCTTTCATCTCGTCCTCGCTGGAGTCGGGATTCATCGAGAGCTGGCTTCTTACCTTGCCGTTTACCTGGAGAACTATCGTTACCGCCGCGCCGGCGACGAGGCTCTCGTCCCACTTGAGCCAGGGTTCGTCAACGAGCGAATTGCCGCGGCCGAGCTCTGCCCAGAGTTCTTCCGTCACGTGGGGGGCGATGGGATAGAGAAGCCTTACCATCGCTTCTATGGATTCTCTTAGAACGGAGGTGTCGCCCTCCCCTTCGGGCTCGAACCGTGAAGTGTCGTTAAGAAGCTCCATTACGGCGGCGATCGCAGTATTGAACTGAAATTTTTCGAGGTCATCGGTGACCTTTTTTATAGTCTTGTGGACCTTCACTCGAAGCGCCTTGCCCGCCTCGGATATGGCGGCAGGGTCGGGCGAGGCTTTGACGTTTTTGATTTTCTCGAACCTGTCGTAGATAAGCCTCCAGAGCCTGCTCAAAAATCTGAACGCGCCTTCTATGCCCTCGTCGCTCCAGTCGAGGTCTTTCTGAACCGGGGCGGCGAAGAGCATGAAGACCCTCACGGTATCCGCGCCGAATCTCGCTATCATGTCGTCGGGGTCGACGACGTTGCCGAGGGACTTCGACATTTTGGCCCCGTCTTTTATGACCATGCCCTGCGTCAGCAAATTCGAAAACGGCTCGTCGAGCCTGCAGAAGCCGAGATCGCGGAGGGCCTTCGTGAAGAACCTCGCATAGAGGAGGTGAAGTATTGCGTGCTCGATGCCGCCTATGTATTGATCGACGGGGAGCCAGTAATCGACTTCGGACCGGTCGAATATACTCTCGTTAAAATGGGGTGAGGCGTATCTCAGGAAATACCACGAGGACTCGACGAAAGTGTCCATCGTATCCGTCTCGCGGCGCGCCGGGCCGCCGCACTTCGGGCACGAGGTGCTAACGAAGCTTTCTACCTTCGAAAGCGGCGAGCCGCCTTTACCTGTGAATTCGATATCGAGAGGGAGCTCGACTGGGAGATCCTTATCAGGAACGGGCACCGTGCCGCACGTGTCGCAGTAGATCATCGGTATCGGCGCGCCCCAGTATCTCTGGCGGGAGATGCCCCAGTCCCTCAGCCTGTAATTTATCTGCCTTTTTCCGAAGCCCTTTTCCTCGGCGTACTCGATTATTTTCTGCTTTCCGTCTTCCGAAGGCAGGCCCGTAAACTGCGCGGAGTTGATCATAACGCCCGGCTCTTCGTAGGCGGCCGTCATGTCTTCGGCCTTGAGGTTTGCACCTTCGGGCTCTATGACCGGGATGACAGGTATGCCGTACTCGGCTGCGAATTCGAAGTCGCGTTGGTCGTGCGCCGGGACCGACATGATGATGCCGGTACCGTACGCGTAGAGGACGAAGTTGGCGATGTAGATCGGTATGCCCGCGCCGTTAAAGGGATTGATAGCGTAAGAGCCCGTGAAGACGCCTTCCTTTTTCGCACCCTCGGCTATCCTTTCGAGGCTCGTCTGCCGTATGACCCTTTTTATGAATTCGAGTGCCTTATCTTCCTCGGGCTTGCCCTTTATCAGCTCCGCCGCGAGCGGGTGCTCGGGGGCAATCGCCATGTATGTGACGCCGAAGACGGTGTCGGGGCGTGTCGTGAATATGCTCAGGTTCTTTTCTCCGCCGGTGGGCTCTTCGAGCGGGAATTCTATTTCGGCACCGGTGCTCTTGCCTATCCAGTTCTTCTGCATGGCGAGGACCCTTTCCGGCCAGCCGTCTTTCAGCTTCTCGGCGAATTCGAGGAGCTCGTCGGAGTATTGCGTGGTTTTAAAGAACCAGCCTTCCATCTCTTTCTGGACGACCTCGGAGCCGCAGCGCCAGCAGTAGCCGTCCTCTACCTGCTCGTTGGCAAGCACTGTTTCGCACGATGGGCACCAATTGACCGTCGTCGATTTTTGGTATGCCAGCCCCTTCTCGTACATGCGAGTGAAAACCATCTGCTCCCACTTATAGTAAGACGGGTCGCAGGTGGCGATTTCGCGCGTCCAGTCGTAGCTGTAGCCGAGTTTTTTGAGCTGGGCCTTCATCTGGGCGATGTTTTCGTAGGTCCACTTGGCGGGATGAACGCCCCTTTCGATCGCGGCGTTCTCGGCAGGGAGGCCGAACGCGTCCCAGCCGATGGGATGGAGGACGTTGTAGCCCATCGTCCTCTTAAAGCGGGCTATGACGTCGCCGATGGTGTAGTTCCGGACGTGGCCCATGTGGATGCGGCCCGAGGGATAGGGAAACATTTCGAGGACGTAGTATTTGTCCTTACCCTTTTCGGCGCGGACTTCGTAGAGCCGCTTTTCGGCCCATGCGTCCTGATGTTTTTTCTCTATTTCGTGTGGTTTATAGCTTTCTCTCATTACCCGCTCGCTATCCGGAAGTTCCTATTAGGATAGAAGTATTTACCATAATCACAAGCAGAGGACAAAGTTACCATTCGCGTGTCGCGTATGGATTTTTCCCGTCAAACCGTGTTTTATATAATACAGATGAGCCGCGAGCGCGAATTAAAAGAAATAGCCGGGGATTTGAGGCGGTACTATGAATTCCAGAAAGATATGGGGGTAAAGAGGGTATTCAGGGAAAGTAATGAGGAAGCCGCCGGAAGCAAAATCGAACGCGGGCCATCCAGCGCGGAGGAAACCATGACAGCTAAAAAAACGGTTCTGAAAGAAGATTCAGCGCCCATGTCCAAAGAGGACGTAATAAACGTCCCGGAGCAGATGGGCATGTTCGATTCCTCCGCGAAGATAATGCCGCTCGAAGAGATAAAGAAGGAGCTTTTGGAGCGGATGTCTTCCCGGCTCTTCGAGGGGAGTAAGCAGATCGTTTTCGGCGAAGGGAATCCGAAGGCGAGGCTCGTATTCGTCGGCGAAGCCCCCGGAAGGGATGAAGACCTTCAGGGAAGGCCGTTCGTCGGAAGGGCCGGGCAGCTGCTTAACAAGATTATCGAGGCTATGGGGCTTAAGAGGGAGGATGTTTATATTTCGAACATCGTGAAGTCGAGGCCGCCCGATAACAGGACGCCTACACCGGACGAGATGGCTGAGTGGGAGCCGTTCCTGTTCCAGGAGCTGAGATCGATAAATCCCGAGGTAGTGGTGTGCCT
>JAGVLR010000077.1 GCA_020054175.1 Candidatus Dadabacteria bacterium | reverse complement strand
GTCGACGCCGCGCTCTGGTATTTCGAGGCCGTCCGCGCCTATCTCGACGACACGGGCGACGACGGATTCATTTCCGAAATCTTCCCCGCTCTCGAATCCATAATCGATTTCTATACGAAGGGCACGCGGTACGGCATCGAGGCCGACCCGAAGGACGGTCTCCTTTCCGCGGGCCAGGAAGGCGTACAGCTCACGTGGATGGACGCAAAGGTCGGCGGCAACGTCATAACCCCCCGCATGGGAAAACCGGTGGAGGTAAACGCCCTCTGGTACAGCGCCCTCCGCTCGATGTCAATCTTCGCCCGGGCCGCCGGTAAACCGTCCGCGGAGTTCGACTCCGCCGGCGACCTCGCACTCTCCGGCTTCGGACGGTTCTGGAACGATGAGTCCGGCTGCTGCATCGACGTCCTGGACGGTCCCCGGGGAAACGATCCCGCCCTCCGGCCGAACCAGGTATTCGCCGTATCTCTTTCGAGCAGCCCGCTCGATCCCGGACGGCAGAAAAAGGTCGTAGACTCATGCGCGGAGAAGCTCCTCACCTCCCACGGCCTCCGGAGCCTCACGCCCGACAGCCCCGCCTACAGAGGAATTTATGGCGGCGACCAGTCGAGCCGCGACGGCGCATATCACCAGGGGACCGTATGGGGCTGGCTGATCGGCCCGTTCGCTGTCGCTCATATGAAAGTTTACGGCGACGCGGAGAAAGCGAGGGGATTTCTCCGTCCCATGCTCGACCATATGAAATCGGCGGGCGTCGGCTCCATGAGCGAGATATTCGACGGCGATCCTCCCATGAAGCCCCGGGGCTGCATAGCCCAGGCGTGGACTGTCGGCGAGGTCTTGAGGGCTTTCGCCGAGATAGACAGAATGTCCCGTGTCAAAAGATAAGAAAGCTCCTAATTCCGGCCTAAAAGAGCTGCCGGCATTCCCGGAATTTTGTTTCGCAAATGCCCTTGAAATCCCAATATCTGCGTATACAATTCCCCGGTGACTTGCCGATGCCGCTGCCAAAGCGCGCCGAACAATTACTGCGCCCGGATGGTTCCCACACCCTTCCCTGAGCCCGGCACACAGTCACAACGTTTCGTTTCCTTGAAGCCGGAATCGATTCGCCGGTAAACGTATGGGAAACCTTTCAGTCGACAATATCACGGTAATGTTTCTAGCGCTCGGGATATTGCTCGGCTGCGCACGCCTTTTGGGCGAGCTGGCGCAGAAGTTCCACCAGCCGGCAGTCCTCGGCGAGCTGCTTGCCGGCGTCCTCCTCGGCCCGACTGTGCTCGGCACCATCGCCCCTGACCTCTTCGGCTACCTGTTCCCGGCCACGGGACCGAATGCGATAGCTCTCGGCAGTATTACACTCCTCTCCGTCGCCCTCTTCCTCCTGGTCGCGGGCCTCGAGGTCGATCTTTCAACCATAGGGCGGCAGGGAAAGATCGCCCCCTGGGTGAGCATATCGGGAATCGTGCTGCCCTTCGCGATAGGGTTCGCTGCGGCATGGATCGCGCCCGAAATGCTGGGCCGCCACGATGGGGCAAGCCCCCTCATTTTCGCCCTTTTCCTCGCGACGGCTCTCGCCATCTCGGCGCTCCCCGTTATAGCGAAGACCCTCATGGACCTCGATCTTTACCGAACCGACTTCGGAATGATCATAATAAGCGCGGCCATTTTCGACGACCTTACGGGCTGGATCATCTTCGCGATAATTCTGGGACTCATGGGGACGGCCTCCGACCATTCGAACAACATAGTAATGACGATAGTACTGACGCTCGCCTTCGCGGGGTTCATGCTGACGGCCGGCAGATGGCTCATACACAGAACCCTCCCCTTCCTTCAGGCATACAGCAAGAGGCCCGGGGGAGTCCTGAGCTTCGCCATCACGCTCGCTTTGTTGGGCGCTGCGCTCGCCGAATGGATAGGAATTCACGCGATCTTCGGCGCGTTTCTCGTCGGCGTCGCCGTCGGCGCCTCGCCGCACTTAAGAGAGCATACGAGGATGGTGCTGGATAAGTTCGTATCCTCCTTTTTCGCGCCCCTATTCTTCGCGAGCATAGGCCTTAAGGTAAATTTCATCCAGCATTTCGATCTCGCCCTTGTCGTGACGATCATCCTGATAGCCTGCGTCTGCAAGCTCGCGGGCGGAACGATCGGCGCGATGCTCGGCGGCATGCCGAAGCGCGATTCCTGGGCGGTCGGATTCGCCATGAACGCACGCGGGGCGATGGAGATAGTGCTCGGCATACTCGCGCTCCAGGCCGGCATCATCGACGACAGGCTGTTCGTCGCGCTCGTGATAATGGCCATATTCACATCCATGATAAGCGGGCCTATAATACGGATACTTCTTCAGCTCGGAAAGAAGAAAAGGCTCATCGACGCAGTGTCTTCTAAAACTTTCGTAAGGGATCTCAAGTCTTTCTCACGGGAGGGTGTGATAACGGAGCTCACGGAGGCCGCCGGCGGCGCGGCCGGCCTCGACCCGAAGGCCGTATATAAGGCCGTATGGGAGAGGGAATCGGCCCTTCCGACGGGCATCGGAAAGGGCGTCGCCCTGCCCCATGCACGCCTCGCCGGAGTAACCAGGCCGGTAGTAGCCATCGGCATTTCCGAGGCAGGCGTCGATTTCGACGCCCCCGACGGCGAGCCCGCGCACGTCATATTCCTGATACTCACCCACGAAGACGACCCCGGCGCCCAGCTCGAAATCTCTTCAGAGATCGCGCACCTCTTCAGAGAGCACGACCTGACACCTCCCATACTGAGGACAAAAAGTTTCACCGAGTTCCTGGCGCTCTTGAAAGACATTCTCTCAGAACGAAGGGCCGCCGCATAAAACGAGCGCCGCGCCAGTCGGCACTGTTCCCATTGACATTATTCCCAAATTATATTTTGATTATCGTGCTTCCCATTCGATAACGGAGCCGCTATGAAAAAAGCCTTGATAACCGGAATTACAGGACAGGACGGCTCCTATCTGGCCGAATTCCTGTTGTCGAAGGGCTATGAGGTTCACGGTCTCATCAGGAGGTCGAGCAGTTTTAACACCGAACGCGTCGACCACATCTATATCGACCCCCACGATGAAAGCGCAAAGCTCTACCTTCACTACGGCGACCTCGGCGATTCGAGCCGCCTCACGAGCCTTATATACGACATAAGGCCGGACGAGGTATACAATCTCGCCGCCCAGAGTCACGTTAAGGTGAGCTTCGACATGCCGGAGTACAGCTCCAACGTAACGGGCCTCGGCAGCGTAAGAATCCTCGAATCCATACGAAGGAGCGGGATCGACTGCCGCTTTTACCAGGCGTCGAGCAGCGAGATGTTCGGCTCATCCCCCGCTCCCCAGAACGAAAACACGATATTCCTCCCACGGAGCCCTTACGCCGCGGCCAAACTCATGGCTCACTTCACGACGGTGAATTACAGGGACGGATACGGCATCTTCGCCTCATCGGGAATACTCTTTAACCACGAATCCCCGAGGAGGGGAGAAACGTTCGTCACGAGAAAAATAACCAGGGCGGTATCCGGCATTCTCTCCGGCAGACAGGACCATCTTTACCTCGGCAGCCTCGATCCGGTGAGAGACTGGGGCTATACCCCCGAGTATGTGGAAATGATGTGGCTCATGCTGCAGCACGGGGACCCGCTCGACCTCGTGATCGGGACAGGCGAGGCGCACTCTGTAAATGAGTTCGTCGAGGAGGCCTTTTCCTACGCCGGGCTCGATTGGAAGGAGCACGTCAGGATCGACCCCGGCTATTACAGGCCGACCGAGGCCGATAATCTCAGGGCCGATGCCGGAAAGGCGGAAAGGATGCTCGGATGGAGCCCGCGCGTCAGGTTCAGCGAGCTGGTGAGGATAATGGTCGACGCCGATATGAGGGCGGCGGGCTTAACCACCATCGGCGAAGGAGATGATATTCTAAAAGAAAAATTTCCTGAAAGATGGTGGAAAAGAGATTAAGCTCTTTAGTGGGGCGATTTAAACGCCCTACCCCATGGGACACGACCATGTCTATCGACCTCAGCCGAAAACGCATACTCCTCACCGGCGGGAGCGGATTCCTGGGCGCCTATGTCTTCGAAGAGCTAATATGGAGAGGCGTGCCGGACAGGAGCATATTCACGCCGGGAAGCAAGGAGCTTGACCTCCGGAAGTGGGAGAGCTGCGTAAGGGCCGTGAAAAATGCGGATATAGTGATCCACCTCGCCGCGAGGGTGGGCGGAATAGGATTCAATCTCAAGTACCCGGGTGAGCTTTTCTACGACAACGCCGTAATGGGAATACAGCTCATGGAAGCGGCGAGGCAGGCCGGGGTTGAAAAGTTTGTCTGCGTCGGAACCGTATGCGCTTATCCGCGCCTTACGCCCGTGCCCTTTAAAGAGGAAGATCTCTGGAACGGTTATCCGGAGGAAACCAACGCCTCTTACGGAATCGCGAAAAAAGCGCTTCTCGTCCAGGCACAGTCTTACAGAAAGCAGTACGGCTTTAACGCCATATATCTCCTGCCCGTGAACCTATACGGCCCGGGCGACCATTTCAGCGTAGAGGACGCGCATGTAATCCCGGCGCTCATACTCAAGTTTTCCGATGCAAATTTGAAAAAACTTCCGGAGGTGACAGCGTGGGGAACCGGAAACGCGTCGAGGGAGTTTCTCTTCGTGAGGGACGCCGCGAGGGGGATAGTGGACGCCGCCGAAAGCTATGACAAGGCCGACGCGGTGAATCTCGGCTCGGGAGAAGAAATAAAAATCAGGGACCTCGCCGAAATGATAAAAGATATGACGGGATACAAAGGCGGAATCGTCTGGGACACTTCCCGCCCGGATGGACAGCCCGAAAGAAGGCTCGACGTTTCGCGCGCAAAAACCGAATTCGGATTTCAGGCGACGACGACGCTTGAAGAGGGCATTGCGGCCACGATAAAATGGTACACGGAGACAGTGCTCAGTTAACACAGCAAAATTAAATCGGTGGCCGGATTCGCGCCGAACCGGAAGCAATCGCCGAAGCCCGCAATGGAAAACGAAACAATCATACTTTTCTACAACTCCATGTGGGACCAGCCTCTCGAATACCCGGAGAAGGAAGTACCCGAACACTTTCTCATCACGGAAGACCGGAGCCTCTACGACAGGGCTTCTGTAGTCGTATTTCACATTCCGTCGCTCGGCTTCGACTTCATTGTAGGCAGAGGCACTATTAAAAAGGAGGGCCAGATCTGGGTCGCATGGTTTATGGAATCCACCGCTCACCATCCCATATTGTCGACCGAGCTCGTCATGCGCCGGTTCGACCTCGCAATGACCCACAAACGGGATTCCGACATCTGGTGCCCGTATCTTCTCAGCTCCCACCGGAAAAACCTGCGAAACGAGCCTATAGAGAAAACAGACGGCTGTTTGATAAACGCGTTTGTATCGAGCAGGTACGACACTAACGGACGGACGGAATATCTTCGTGAGATGATGAAGCACATCGATGTGCATTCCTACGGAAAGCTTTTCAGGAACGCAGCGCAGCCGGAGGGTGCCGGGCGGCAGTTCAAGCTCGATACGATGGCTCGGTATAAATTTACCGTGGCGTTCGAAAACGCCTCAGAGACGGACTACGTCACGGAAAAATTCTACGATCCTCTCATCGTCGGCTCCGTTCCGATTTACCTCGGAGCTCCCAACGTAGAGGAATT
>JAGVLR010000086.1 GCA_020054175.1 Candidatus Dadabacteria bacterium | reverse complement strand
CATATGGATGAAGACGAGGATGGCCGGGGAGGATATTTATTCCGTGAGCGCGCTCCAGATGACCTTCGGGACCATGATGCTGATATTCATCGCCCTTCCCCACGGGGTGCTTAACGTCGAATGGACGGCGTACTCGATATACATACTTCTTTTCACCGGCATAATAGCGTCGGCCGTCGACTTCACGATCTGGTTTTACCTCATAAAGAAGCTCGACATAAACATCACGACGTTTTCGTCGATGCTGGTGCCCGTGCTCGGGCTCTTCTTCGACTGGCTCATACTCGGAAACCCGCTCGACGGAGGCGTCATCGCGGGCGGCATCCTGATCCTCGCCGGGATATACATGGTGTCGAAAAAATGACGGCTTAAACAGGCGATTTCCGGGTTCTATTTAAATCTTCCGTGATGTATAATTGGTGGAAGTCTCGTCCTACCAGATCGCGCAAATAAAAGGATTTACGAGACAGCGGAGGCTAGCCCCCGGCTTCATACCATGCGCTACAAGATACCCATGATGTTCGGGGTCCTCTTAGGGCTCCTCGCCCTCATTCTGACAGGGGCGTATTTCTTCACGCAAACGGAATATTTCAGGAACCTCGTAAAACGGAAGACGGAGAGTATTGTGAGCTCCTCGACCGGACAGAAGCTCACCATAGGGAGCGTCGAGGGGACCTTCTTTTACAGCATAAGGCTCAGGGACGTGTCGTTCGGGGTGGAGGGAGAGAGATTCGTTACGGTGGACGAGGTTGAGCTGGGCTATTCCATTCCCGCGATGCTGAATTCGACCTTCCTCTTCGGAAGGACTGTGCTTGTGAACAGCATATCCCTTAAAGGCGGCGACGTGAGGCTCGTAAAGTACGCGGACGGGACCTGGAACTTTAACAAGATAGGCGCGAGGGGAGAAAGGGAAAGAGACGGGGAGAAGGAAAAAAAGGCACCGCCGCAGTGGAACATAATCGCCCCCAGCGTGGAGCTCGACGGCGTTAAACTGACCCTGGACAACAGGGAGAGCGGAAAGGTTTCGGAATACCTACTCAACAACACCGAGCTTTCGGCCAGGCTGATTAACATCTACGAAAGGATAGAGGGCGACATAAAGAACGCCGACTTCGACGCCGTCGGCGAGGGAATTACCGTGAGGGGGCTTTCGACGAAGGCCGTTTATTCGACGGACACGGCGGAGGTAAGCGATTTAAAGGTGAGCCTGAACGGCGCAGATATAGAGGGGAGCGTTAAGGCGGAGGACCTTCAGGAGACGCCGGATTTTATAGTTGACCTAGCCGCCAGCGGATACGAGATAAAGGACGTCGGGACTTTTAACGTTGAGGTCAAGGGGGACGGCGGATATGCCGGGCCGGGGGATATAAGGGCCGACCTCAGCATCGTCATCCCGGAATCGGAGCTTTACGGGGAGAAGATTTCGGGGAAGCTCGACAGCATAAAGATGTCCGGAACGAAAATCGATCTCGGGAAAGGCAGTATTGTGACGGGACCCGGCCGGCTCGAAATAAGCGGCGTGGCGGACATAAAGCGCATTCTTACGAAGGAAGGCAGCAACTCGTTTGACGTAAATTTAAACCTCAAGAACGTTAAAACCGCGGAGGTCTTTACGCTCCTTGAAGAGAAAGCCAACGCCAAACCCGAGGGGATAAACACGCACCTCGACGCGGTTTTAAACGGCGCGATAAAGGCGCGGGGAAGCTGGGTAGAATTCGACGACTTAAAGGCCTCGGCGGATATTGCGAGCCTCGACGTAAAAGGCGCGAAGGCCGGGGAGCTGAAGCTGACCGGGAAGGTGGATTATTCGCGGACGTCCCTCGGGTTAGATGTGAAGACCGTGCTTAACAAGCTTAACCCCGGCGTGATAGCGAACAAGAAGGACCTCAACGGAAGCATAACGTCGGATCTCGCGGTTAAGGCGACTATCCCGCTACAAGGGGATATCGTTCGGGGCATGCACGGCACTGTGAAGGGAGACATAAAGCCTTCGCACATCTACAACCTTAATATCAGGAACGGAAAGATAGACGTTTCGTACGACAGGGAAGTGTTCACCGCAAGGGCGCTCAGCATAAACGGCGACGGGTTTAAGTTTAACGTTACGGACGGGAGAGGAGGGAGGAAGGGGGTTAATTTAGGGTACGAGCTCGAAGTCGCGGACCTCGCGCTGATATCGAAATTCGCCCCGGGGAACGAGTTCGCGGGATCGCTCAAGGCGAAGGGACGCGTGGAGGGGGATATAAGGAACCCGAGGATTACCATCGACGGTGACGTGAACTGCTTCAATCTGAACGAGAACATAAAGGCCAAAAACATAACGATAACCGCGGAGGGCACGCCCAACCTCTCTAAACCCGACATCAAGGCGGAGATAAACGCCGGGACGGTTTCGGTAGGCGAGAGGGAGTTCGAGAGCGTCGAGATAAACGCCGACAGCGAGGGCGGAACGGGCATTAATGTCGACACCGTTATAACCGAGAACGAGGATTTCAAATATATCGTTCACGCCACGCTGAGAGATTTGACCGCAAGGGAGAAACATATAGAGATATCGAGGCTCCTCCTCGATCTCGAAGACTCCGACCTCGAAAACAGGGAGAACATACTCCTGACCATAGGCCCCGGGTCGCTCGTGCTGGAATCTTTTAACCTCTACTATAACGATACTTCGGCGCGCGCCGACGCGACGATATTTTTCAACGGAAGCGTGGACGGGCACGTGACCGTGAACAAGCTCAGCTTGAACGACCTGGTCAAGATTTTCGATCCCAAGGCCGAGGTCGAGGGAGAGCTGTCGGCCGATATAACCGCGGCGGGCACGATGACGGCTCCGCAGATGAGGGCCAAGATAAACGTTGGGAACATAGTTTATAAGGATTTCAAAAACGACGACGTCGAGCTGAACGTTTCGTATCTCGAACGAAACCTCACGCTCAATTTCGACATTACTAACGACGGGGCCACGATAATGCAAGCGAAAGGCAGCTCGAACGTCGACCTTAATTTAAAAGAGCTGGGCGAGAATATTAACGACGCACCGTTCAACCTGACCGTTACGTCGAGCGGCGTGGACCTGAGCCCGCTCGCGACGTTCGCCCCCGAGGTTGAAAAGTCTACGGGGCTCCTGGTCATCGACCTCCAGGCGGGCGGCACGTTAGGCCGGCCCACCGCGAACGGTCAGATCAGTTTGAAGGACGCGATCTTCAAGATTAAGTCGCTCAGGAATGAATTTAAAGTTGAGAGCGCGCTCATCGAGCTGAACGGCCAGAAGGGGTTTCTCCGGGAGCTGATAGTCCATTCGGGATCGAACGGAACCGGGACATTTACGGGGGACATAGACATCCCCACCATGACCTACGACGTTAAAGGCGATCTGAAAGACTTTCTTATAAGACCGAAGGACATGGCCGGAAGGCTTACGGGGAACCTGGAAGTCAAGGGCGAGGGCTCCAAAATCGACTTGAGCGGAGCGCTGACGGTTTCGAGGGCGAGGATAACTATCCCCGAGGCCGAGCAGAAGCAGGTCGAAGAAATCACGTTCGTCGACGACATGGAAGACGAATTCAAAGTCGAGACCGGAGAGCCGACGGATTACTTCAAGCAGAATGTCGCGATGAATTTACAGGTGAAGATGAGGAGGAACAATTGGGTGCGGGGACGGGGGGCGAACATCGAGCTAAGGGGAGACCTAGACATAAGGAAGGAGCACGGGCAGGACATGAGGATCATGGGGAACATAACCACGATACGGGGGACCTACGAAAACTTCGGAAAGCTGTTCAGGATAGTTCAGGGGAACGTGAGCTTCTCGGGGACGACCGAGATAAACCCCTTTCTCGACATAAGGGCGATGTACAGGGTTTCGGGGGTCGAGATATACGTAAACATATCCGGCACCGCTAAAAAGCCCATCGTCGAGCTGACGAGCGACCCGCCGATGTCGGAGACGGACATGGTCTCGTATATCGTTTTCGGCGCTCCGTCGGACAGGATAGGCGCGAGCGACAGGGCATCCATACAGGGCGTGGCATCGGGGGTCGCCGGCGGGATTGCAGCCGCACAGCTGGAGAGGGTGCTCGGAGAAAAGTTCAAGCTCGACGTCGTGAGCATCGGAAGCGGCACCCAGGGGCCCGAGCTCGAAGTCGGCAAGTATCTGACCGAGGACCTCTATTTCGCGGTAGAGAGGGAAACCACGCAGTCGCTCGCGACTTCGACGACGATAACCCAGACAAAGGTGATCGTCGAATACACGATATTCAAGAACGTTTCCATAAACGGGGACATCGGCGGCGAGAACCCGGGCGTCGACGTATTCTACAATTTCAACTACTAGGATTCTTACTGCCAGGGCGTTACTGGAGATTCGTATCGGAGCCGGTTTCCGCCCTCGGCATGGGGATGGGGGAAGCGTGGTGTATGGCGAGCTTCCAGCCTGAGCCGGTCTTGTGGAAGACGTTCGTCGACTGGGCGAATCCGACCCTTACACTGTCGCCCCCCCTGTGGCTTATTTTCTCGATGCAGACGACCCATGCCATAGTTCCCGAGACCTCGACGCTCACTTGTGAAATCTCTATCGACTCGGGGCCTCCGCCCTCGAATATATTCTTCCAGCTCTCCCTTACGGCCTCCCAGCCGTAGAGCATGGGCCAGCCCGGGTGAACGCATTTGGACTCGGGGCCGACAAGCCATACCTCGGACATGAGATTTATATCGCCCTCGTTTACGGCGAGATAAAATTTATCGTTGATCAAAAGGACTTCTTCGGAGTCCTGGTGTGTCGTTTCACTCATCGGAGAAGAAGATTATTACTGAATTTGTTGTATGACTCCAGCTCGGGCCGGGTTCAGCCCGAGGCTTTCAGCCGTTCGGGCTTCTCCATCGATTCGAGGATGTTGTCGATCTCCTCGATGACTGACTGATCGCTTTCGGATTCTCTTACCGAGAGAAGCGCGCCGAGAGAGCCCTTCCCTTCCAGCTTCCAGAGCGCCCAGAGTGCGTGAATTCTTACGAGCGGCTCCTCGTCGCCGAGACATTCGTTTACGACCGGGACGAAATCCGCATCGCCGGAATTCCCGATTGCGACGAGAGCGTTTCTTATGAGCCCTCTTCGCTTCGTTCGCTTGACAGGGCTGCCCTTGAAGAGTGCCCTGAACTCATCCGGGCCGAGGGAGGAGACGGCGACGAGGCCGGGGTTGTAAAGGCCCGGCCGGGCCTGAAACGAGGCTTCGTCAGTTACCGGCGCTTTCCTGTTCCACGGGCAGACGTCCTGGCATATGTCGCACCCGAATATGTTGGAGCCTATTCCGTCCCTCAGGTCGAAAGGTATCTTGTCCTTCAGCTCTATGGTGAGGTAGGAGATGCAGCGCCGGGAGTCGAGCGTGTAAGGCGCTGTGAGCGCACCCGTCGGGCAGGCGTCGATGCACCTGGTGCACGTGCCGCACCTGTCGGGAACGGTAGAGTCGTATTCGAGCTCGAGGTCGGTTATCAGCTCGCCGAGAAAAATCCACGAGCCCGTTTCCTGGTTTATGAGGCATGTGTTCTTCCCTATCCATCCGGCGCCGCCGTATCTCGCATGAGCCCTTTCGAGAACGGGACCTGTGTCGGAGTAGCGCATGATTTCCGCGGTGCCCGGTGCCGCCGCCCGTATGAAATCCGAGAGCGCCGAGAGCTTTTCGTCCATTACATCGTGGTAGTCGTCGCCCCAGGCGTAGCGCGCTACCCATCCCTTCTTGTTATCGCGGCAGGATGTCGAATACGGAGCATCGGTGTTGTAGTTGAGCCCGCACGTGATCACGGATTTTGCGCCGGGGAGTATGTTTCTTATGTCTTCACGCCGCTCCACGCGGCGCTCGAGATAATGCATCTCTCCCGCGTGTCCCATGGATAGCCAATCTTTGTAGCGCTGGCCGTCGGGAAGCGGCCCCGCCGGAGATATGCCGACGAGATCGAATCCGAGCGTGCGCGTGCGCCGTTTTATTTCCGCGGTGAGCCGCCGAGCACCCATGGGAGATATTTTATCATAATGCGGCAATTGAAATTCTGCGGGAGACTGAGAAGAAGGAGCGCGTCTCTATTCGGACCAGCCGCCGGGGTGCTTTTTGGCGGCGTAGATGAGTGAGGCTATCTCACCGATTGCCGGGCCGCCGGAGTGGTATGTGACGAAATACGAGCGGGACTTTACGTGGAGCGGGGCTTCCGGCCGAGCGGCGGAAAATCCGGCCCTGGCTATCAGCAGGATGTCTGATTCGTCCCCGGAGACGAAGGCTACGTCCTTATCCGCGATGCCGAGCTCGGATTTCAGAGCATCGTAGAGACCGAGCGCTTCGGTAACGCCTTCCCGAAGCTCAATTCCTAAAGACTCCGCAATGGACGACGCAGCCACCGACTTCGACTTCGAGAAGGCCACGAACTCGACGCCGCTCTCCTTGAGGAGGGATATATACTTGCCGTCCGGCAGGCTGCCGTTGCCGTTCTCCTGACCTTGCCCGAACCCGTTGGCGTTTACGAGGACGAGCCTTATCCCTGCGAGCTTCTTTACGAGATCGGTTCTTAGCTTCTGAAACATAGTGCCCTTTCGGCGCCGACCGGCGCGTGGCCTAGCATTTTAAGGCATCGGGCGCTTAATTCAAGTGGCCTGCAGTACGCCCGATATGTATAATCTAACGGCATGATACCACTCAGAGATACGACTTCAACACCGGGTATCCCCTTCGTTAATATAACACTTATAGCGGCCTGTATTCTGGTTTTTATTTACGAATATTCGCTCGGCACGAAATTGAGCGCTTTTATAGATGTTTACGGGCTTATACCGGCCAACGTTTTCGCCCCGGGATTTACACTGGGCGAGAGGATATATCCCTTCTTTTCGTCGATGTTTCTTCACGGCAGCTGGCTGCATTTGATAGGAAACGTGCTGTTTCTTTACATATTCGGCGGTAATGTGGAGTCGAGGATGGGGCACGCGGGCTATCTAGCCTTTTACCTCGTATGCGGATTCGCTGCTGCGGTCATGCAGTTTGTGACGAACGTCAATTCCACCATACCGATGGTGGGGGCGAGCGGGGCGATATCGGGCGTGCTCGGGGCGTATATAACCCTTTTCCCGAGGTCGCGGATATTGACGCTGGTGCCGATATTTTTCTTCATACAGCTTATACACATACCTGCCGCGGTGTTTATATTCATATGGTTCATAATACAGTTCCTGAGCGGGGTGAGCTCGCTGGGACAAACCGGGGATACGGGCGGAGTCGCGTTCTGGGCGCACATAGGCGGGTTCGTAGCCGGGTTGATACTCGTGAGATTTTTTGTAAAGGGCGGCCTGAGGGCTGTCGGAAGCGACAGGAGATTCTATCATTGAGGCGGAATGATTGAGGAAGACAGGCTTTACGATAATCAAAGAAAATTACTCTCCAGAGGGAATATGCCTGGCACGAAGAAAAGAACGGGAAAGCGTCTTGCGATACTCGTCGGCGGGGGGCCCGCGCCGGGGATAAACGGCGTCATAAGCGCGGCGACTATAGAGGCCGTTAACAGGGGCGTCGAGGTCCTCGGCATAAAGGACGGCTTCAAGTGGCTGGCGGAGGGGGATACTACCCGCGTCGAGAAGCTCGGCATACACAACACCTCGAGAATCCATAACACCGGCGGCTCGATAATAGGCATATCAAGAGCGAACCCGACGACCAGCCCCGAGAGGATGAGGAATACTCTGAAGGCGCTCGCCAGGCTCGGGGTCGGATACGTGATAACAATCGGCGGGGACGGGACGCTGTGCTTAGCGAACAAGCTCGAAAAGGAATCCGGCGGGAAGCTAAAGGTCGCGCACGTGCCGAAGACGATAGACAACAACATCATGATCCCGTCTTACATACCGACATTCGGATACGAGACTGCGCGGCACATAGGGACGAGGCTCGTTCACTTCCTGATGGAGGATGCGAGGACGACGGGGAGGTGGTATTTCGTCGTGACGATGGGGAGGCTCACGGGGCATCTCGCGCTCGGGATAGGAAAGGCTTCGGGCGCGACCCTGACCGTAATTCCCGAAGAGTTCGGGAGAGGAAAGATAAAACTGGGGAAGCTGGTTTCGAAGCTCGAAGGGGCGATAATCAAGAGGCTTGCGATGGGGAGAACGGACGGAGTCGCCATACTGGCCGAGGGACTTACAGAGAAGCTCGACGAGGAGGATTTAAGCAAGCTCAACCTAGAAAAGGACAATTTCGGCCGGTTAAGACTTTCGGAGGTAGACATCGGCGAGCTGCTTAAAGAAAGGACGATGAAAGCGCTTTCCGAAAAAGGGATCGGGACCAGGATTATCGACAAGGTGATAGGTTATGAGCTGAGATCGGCCCCGCCGATTCCGTTCGACGCGAAATACACGCGGGAGCTGGGATACAGCGCGGTGAAGTTTCTCATGGGCGGCGGCACCGGGGCGCTTATTACGATCCAGACGGGGAAAATGGTGCCGATAGACTTTTCGGAGTTGATAGACCCTGTGAAGGACAGGGCGAGGATAAGGTTCGTCGATATACGTACGGAAGCATATGAAGTCGCCGACAGGTACATGATAAAGCTGAGGGAAGACGACCTTAACGACAGGAAAAAACTGGCGGCCCTGGCCAAAGCGGCCAACATGAAACCGGCCGAATTTAAAGCCTATTTCTCTCAGGCCGTTTATTGAGAGTATTTTGACCCTATTCCGGGGCATAGGTAGAGAAGTTTCTTAACTTTATCCCCGGCAATTATAAGATATTGAAATAATTGAAGATAATTTCAGCCCTTTTTCTGGAAATTAAGAAAAATACTTAAACTTAGAGAGGCTTAAATTGACATTTGTCTCAAATTATGATAAAAAAAAGCCAATGATTTACAGGTATTTACTCCTTACTGCCGCCCTTTCCTTTGTCCTTGCAGGATGCGGAGCCAAATCTGTCTCTCCAACAAAAACCCAGTCGGCAATGCCCGGAATCAATATCGAGAGCGGGGGAGCCCACCCGGATATAAAGATGGTGGACGAATACGCCCCGTCGACGCCCTCGGAGGACCTGAGGTCGAGCTTTTTCATACTTAACCCGCACATACAGGGCTGGAAGACGTATTACTACATAGAGACCATTTTCGAGCAGTTCCCGGACGTTGTCCCGGATTCGGAGAACGAGATACCTGTCGTGCTGAACGAAAGGGTCATGCACTACATGGTTTATTTCCAGAACCAGGGGCGTAGATCGTTCAGCATATGGCTTGAACGGTCGGGCAAGTTCATACCGCTCATGAGCACGATTCTGACTCAGAGGGGTATGCCGACCGACCTCGTCTATCTGTCGATGATTGAGAGCGGGTTTAATGTTAAGGCCGAATCGCACGCAGCGGCAGTAGGACCGTGGCAGTTTATAAAACCAACGGCTGTAAGGTACGGCCTCAGGGTCGACTCGTGGGTCGACGAGAGGATGGACCCGAAGAAATCCACGAAAGCAGCGGCTGATTATTTGAGCGACCTGTATGCGATGTTCCAGTCGTGGGAGCTTGCGGCCGCCGGATATAACTGCGGCGAAGACAGGGTGCAGGCCGCCATAGACAAGTACCAGATAAACGATTTCTGGCAGATATCGGAATACACGCTTCCGACAGAAACGAAGAACTACGTGCCGAAGCTTATGGCCGCTCTGATAATCGCCAAGAACCCGGAAAAGTATGGCTTCGTAGGCCTAGACTATCACGAGGCTGAGTTCTACGAGTCCGTAAGGGTTCCTCCGCAAAAAAGCCTCAACGATATAGCAAGGGTGATAGGCGTCAGTCATTATAAGCTCGTCGAGCTCAACCCGGCGATACTGCTTAATGCGACGCCCCCGGGCGGACCTTACGAGATCAACGTTCCGAACGGGTACTCGTCCATCGCTTTGAGCAAGAACAAGGAGCTCTATGCGCTTGCGGACGTGAGCCCGTCGGTAACACAGAGAGCTACTACCGTAGCCGGAAGGCACAAGGTCAGAAGGGGCGATACGCTGGGGAAAATAGCAGGGCGCTACGGCGTAAGCGTTTCGAGCATAAAGAAAGCCAATAACATGAGGGGTTCGACTGTAATGGTGGGCCAGTCGCTCGTGATACCGGGGCTCAAGGGCTCGGTCAGCACGGCGTCGACGTCGTCAAGCTCTCAGCACACTTTATCGACCGCGAGGTATACGGTCAGAAGGGGCGACACTCTTGGCGCAATCGCGGCCCGGCACAGGGTCAGCATAGGTTCTATTAAGAATGCGAACAACATGAGGGGCTCGCTTATAAAGCCCGGGCAGGTTTTGAACATACCGGGGGCTTCGGGGCGCTATTATGACACGCCGTCCGGCGGCTCGACGGCCCTGACGAAAACGACGACTTACAGGGTTAAGCCGGGTGATACGCTCGGGGCGATCGCATTGAGATATAATGTCAGCGTTTCCACTATAAAGAGCGCCAACAGGCTCCATGGCTCGACGATAATGGCGGGCCAGGAGCTTACTATCCCTTACATAGCGGGGAGCTCTACAGCTTCAGTAAGCTCGGGAAGCGCCGGCTCCTCGCCGGCGTCGGCAAGATCGTCTTCGTCTTCCAGGGGAACGACGAAGTACACTGTAAAATCCGGCGATACGCTGGGCAAGATTGCACAGGTACACGGCGTATCCATGGCCTCCATACAGAGCGCAAATAACATGAGAGGGACTGTAGTACAGAGGGGACAGGTACTGACCATTCCCGGCTCTTCGTCTTCTTCGCAGGCGGTTGAAAGCGCGCCTGTCGAGCGTGCTTCGAGGACCGCAAGCTCCGGGACGTATAGAGTGCAGTCGGGGGATACGCTCGGGAAGATAGCGCAGATGCACGGCGTATCCATGGCTTCCATACAGAACGCGAACAATCTTAAAGGCACTGTCGTGCAGCGCGGTCAGGTGCTGACGATACCGGGCGCGGGGAGCAGTTCTTCGAGTGCAACCGCTACCAGCAGCAGAAGCTCCGGCTCTTCTTCCAGATATACTGTTAAGTCCGGCGATACGCTGGGCGGAATCGCTGCGAAGCACGGCGTATCCGTGGCTTCGCTCCGGAGCGCCAACAACATCAGCGGCAATAATATAAGATCGGGGCAGACGCTCGTGATCCCCGGCGGGAGCGGCTCTTCTTCGTCCAGCTCATCGAGCAATGACGCGATAAACTACAGGGTGAAAAAGGGCGACACTCTCTGGGGCATAGCGAGCAAGCATAATGTGTCGGTAGCAAGCATAAAGAAGTGGAACAACCTGAACTCCGCCGAGCTTACGCCCGGTGCGAGCCTCACAATCTACAAGTAAACTATTCTCTCCGAAAGACGTCCGAAGGGCATTTCCTTATTACGCACCTGGACAAATGAAAAAGGCTGAATACGAAAAGCTGAGGCGGGCATATTCCGAGAAGCGGGCTTTAATCGGAGAGAGGCTTTCCGAGTTCGGGCGCGTTCTCGAATCGGGAGACGACGCGAGGATATTCGAAGAGCTCGCCTTTTGCATCTGCACTGCCGGGGCGAGCGCGAAGATGGGAATGAGGTCTGTCGAAGTTCTAAGGGACGTGCTTCTCGAAGGGGACCTCGAAGGCCTCCGGAAGAGGATGACCGGGGTGCACAGGTTTCCCAACTGGAGGCCGGCATACATAGTTCATACGAGGGAATATTTAAGGCGCGAGCACGGGCTCGGGATGAGACAGCTCGTCACGTCGTTCAACGACCCGCTAGAAAGAAGGGATTTCTTCGCCCGGAACAAGGACATAAAGGGAATCGGTTACAAGGAGGCGAGCCACTTCCTCCGGAACATCGGCTTTCCGGGGTACGCGATCCTGGACAAGCATATACTGAACACGCTTTTTGAGATGGGCGTCATAGAAAACCCGAAGCCGCCTGGCACGAGGGATAAATACATATCCGTGGAAGATAGGCTGAGGAAATTCTCCGAGGACATAGACATTCCGATGGACGAGCTCGATCTCTTGCTATGGAGCGAGAAAACCGGGGAGATTTTGAAGTAGAGCGCGCCGCGTTTAACCACCCTGACAGTCCCCACTCGCCTGCTCCTGCAAAAGGGGCAAGAAAGTCCTCACTATGAATACTGCTGCAGTTTTCGTGAAGCTTACCCCGGTGCGCGATCTATCAGGCCTGTTTTTTCTTGAACCCGCCTTCCCTTAACGTTTGTATTACGACGTAGAAAACGGGAACGATTATGAGGCTGAGGAGTGTCGAGACTATCATGCCCCCGAAGACCGCCGTGCCGAGCGAATGACGGCTGTTGGCTCCCGCGCCCGATGCGACGACGAGCGGAAAGACGCCGAGTATGAAGGCGAACGCCGTCATTAGAATCGGTCTCAGCCTTATCTCGGCCGCCGTGAGCGCCGACTGCAGGATATCCATTCCCTCGTCGCGGCGCTGCTTCGCGAACTCGACAATAAGAATCGCGTTCTTGCTCGCGAGACCTATGAGCATGACGAGCCCTATCTGGCAGTATATATCGTTCGAAAGGCCACGGAGGTGCTGTGCAAGCATGGCGCCAAGAAGCGCGAGCGGAACGGCCAGCATGACCATGAACGGCATCGACCAGCTTTCGTAAAGAGCGGCAAGGAAAAGGAATACGAAAATGAGCGATAGCGTGAATATGAGCGGGGCGAGGTTCCCTGCCTTTATTTCCTGATACGATATTCCGGACCACTCGTAGCCCATACCTGCGGGCATTACTTCCTTGGCGACCTCTTCCATGGCCTTCATCGCCTGCCCGGAGCTGTAGCCGGGGGCGGCGTCGCCGTCTATCTCCGCCGAGCGGAAGAGGTTGTAGTGTGATATAGTCTGCGGACCGACGATGCTAGTTACGTCGATGAGCGTATCCAGCGGGACGAGCCCTCCGTTCGCGGATTTCACATAGAGACGGGAGATATCGTTGACGGATGCCCTGTATTTATCTTCGGCCTGTATGAAGACCTTGTACACCTGTCCGAAGAGGTTGAAATCGTTTACGTAAAGCGAGCCAAGATACCCCTGGAGAGTGCTGAATATCTCGGATATCGGCACCCCCTGTGTCTTGGCCTTCGTCCTGTCGAGCTCGATATATAGCCCCGGCGTATTGGCGGAGAAAGTACTGAAGAGACCGACCAGCTCGGGCCTCTTCTCCCCTTCCTCTATCATCTTCATGAGGGTTTCGGCGAGGACGTCTATGCCGAGGTCCGTCCTGTCCTGGAGCTCGAACTGAAAGCCGCCTGTGGAGCTGAGGCCCTGAATTGCGGGGGCGTTGAAAGCGACAACTATAGCGCTTTTTATACCCATGAACTCTCGCCTTGCTTCGCTCAGGATGTAGTCTACATTAAGCTCTTTCGTTTTTCGTTCGTCCCAGGGTTTCAGGACCGCGAAAACGGCCGCTGCGTTGGAGTCGGACGTCGACGTGAGGAAGTTGAGACCCGATATCGATATCACATGCTCTACGCCCGGTATGTTCTTCAGGATTTCGTAAACTTCGTCTACTGTCTGATTGGTACGCTGGAGCGAGGAGCCCTCGGGGCCCTGTATGTTTACGATGAAGTACCCTTGGTCTTCCTCGGGGACGAATCCCGTCGGAACTATTTTAAAGAGATATATCGTAGCCCCTATGAGAACCACGAAAACGAGAACTACTACCTTCCATTTAATGCTGACCGTTTTGACGAAGGACTGGTAGTGGGCTCTCATCTTGTCGAAGCCTTCGTCGAACTTTCTGAAGAACCACCATTTCTGCTTGCTAGATTCCTTCCTGAGCAGCATGGCGCAGAGCGCAGGGCTTAGCGTGAGCGCGTTTATGGCCGATATACCGACGGAGAAGGCAATGGTCAGCGCGAACTGTCTGTACATCTGGCCCGATATACCGGGCATGAAGGAAACCGGAACGAACACGGCCATGAGAACGAGTGACGTCGCCACGATCGGGCCCGTGACCTCTTTCATCGCGAGGCTCGTGGCCTCCTTCGGAGTCACATCTTTTTCCTCGAGAATACGCGAGACGTTTTCGACGACGACGATGGCGTCGTCGACGACGAGACCTATCGCCAGCACGAGACCGAAGAGAGTCAGCGTGTTGATGGAGAATCCGAATGCATTGATAAGAGCGAAGGTGCCTATCAGAGAAACCGGGATCGTTATTGCGGGAATGAGCGTTGCCCTGAAATTCTGAAGGAATATGAATACTACTATAAAGACTAGGATGAAGGCTTCGAAGAGGGTCATGAGGACCTCTTCTATCGAGGCTTTAACGAAAGCCGTCGTGTCGTAGACAATACTGTAATCGACGCCCGAAGGGAAATTTTCCTTGAGCTGCTCCATCGTCGCGCGGATCTGTTTGTCGATGTCGAGGGCGTTTGCACCGGGGAGCTGATATATACCTATGCCTATGGCCGTCCGGTTATCGAGCTTGCTGTCCTGGCTGTAGGTAACTGCGCCGAGCTCTACTCTGGCGACGTCTCTTATGCGCACTACCGTTCCGTCCGGATTGGCGCGGAGGATTATGTCGCCGAACTGGTCCGCTGTTTCGAGCCTGCCGAGCGTCGTTATGGTGTACTGGAACTGCTGGCCCTCGGGAACGGGCGGCTGCCCTATGGCGCCAGCCGCGACCTGGAGGTTCTGCTCGGATATGGCGTCGGCCACGTCGGATGTCGTGAGACCGAGGCTCGCGAGCTTGTCAGGGTCCATCCATATACGCATGGAATATTCGCGCTGGCCGAAGACAGTGATGTTGCCGACCCCGGGCACCCTCTGGAGTGTCTGGGTTATCTGTATGCCGGCGTAGTTGCTGAGGAATATATCGTCGCGGCTTCCGTCGGGAGATATGAGCTGAACGACGAGTATGAGGCTCGGCGACTGCTTCTGTACCGAGATGCCATACTTGCTGACTTCTTCGGGGACGAGGGGTGTCGCGAGCTGTACTTGGTTCGTGACGTCGACGTTGGCTATGTCGAGGTCGTACCCGACGTCGAAGGTCACGTTGAGGTTCATCGTGCCGTCGTTCGAGCTGAAGGACTGCATGTACGTCATTCCCTCGACGCCGTTTATCTGCTCTTCTATCGGGTCGGTTACGGATTCTTCAACGACTTCGGCGCTCGCGCCGGTGTATGTCGCCGAGACGTTGATTGTCGGGGGCGTGATTTCAGGGAACTGCGCTATCGGGAGTATGGGTATGGAGATCCCGCCCACGAGCGTAATGAGAATCGCGAGGACTGTTGCGAGAACCGGGCGCTGAATAAAAAAATCAACCAATAGGAATCTCCTCGTACGCTATAAAAAGCAACGGGCTATTTACCCTTCTCATGAGATCCGGGCCCCGGGGTCGGGCTCGCCGTTTTCTCCGGCGCAGTCTGGGGTGATACCGTCATTCCCGGCTTTACTTTCTGGAGCCCCTGCGTTATGACCCTTTCCCCGGCTTTGACGCCATCGGTTATTACTGTGGATGTGCCGTAGTCGGGGCCGACTGTCACGTTCCTGAATTCGACCTGGTTTTTATCGTCGACGACGTAGACGTATTTCTGCCCCTGCTGCTCTCCTATGGCCTTCTGCGGGACGAGTGGCGTATCGGGCTGCTCTCCCAGGAGGAGCCTTACCTTGACGTACTGTCCGGGGAGAATCATTTTCGCGGTGTTCGAGACTACCGCACGAAGCT
>JAGVLR010000151.1 GCA_020054175.1 Candidatus Dadabacteria bacterium | reverse complement strand
GCGAAGTCGAGAAAGTGAGGCTCCTTGAAATGAAGCTCTAGGTCCTCCATGCTGCGCCACCTTTCGTAGAATGTGAACGAATCGGGGTCGAAGCCGTCCTGAAGGAACTCGTAGACGATGCATCCTTCCTCGGCCCTCGACGGTTCGATGAGGCCCCGCGCCATCTCCTTCATCTTCTCTCTCGTCTCCGGTTTCGTCCTGAATTTCGCGATAAGTATCAGCACTGGGGATCTCCCTTTACAAAGCGGCGTAAAAAACGTAGTATAGGCAGTGCGTTCGAATTATTCAAGCATTACAAGGGGGAAAGACAAATGTCCGACGATAAATACAAACGCGGCCTGGAGAAACTCGAGGAAATCTCGCCCGGCGCGGCCGCAAGAACTGCGGAAAGCCTTAACGACATAGCGCCCGACATGGTGCGCTACCTCATGGAATTCGTCTTCGGAGAAATCTCCTCCCGCCCCGGCCTAGACATGAAGTCGCGCGAGATTACGGCAGTCGCGTCCCTTGCAACTCTCGGTACGGCCCCCAACCAGCTCAAGGTGCACATAAAGGGCGCTCTTAACTGCGGATGCACGCGTGACGAAATAGTCGAAGTGCTCATACAGGTGCTCGTCTATGCCGGGTTCCCCGCAGCTCTCACCGGGCTCAGGCTCGCAAAAGAAGTCTTTCAGGAAATGGACGCGAAACCCTGAAACGCGGGCGCGTCTTTCACCGCTCCGTTAGAAGCCGTCCGGCAATCCTTGCATAAGCTCCGTGGTTTATTTTTTCGCAAGCAGGCTACTTTCTATCTCTTCGAGTGTCCTGCCCCTTGTCTCCGGGACAATGCGCCATACGAAAAAAATTCCGACAAAGCTTATTACCGAGTAGGCCCAGAATGTCGAAGCGATTCCAATGGTCTCCATCAGCGGCAGGAAGCTGAGCGAAATTATAATGTTGGAACCCCAGCCAGCCATCGTAACCAGCCCCACGGCCCTTCCCCTTATGCTTAACGGAAAGACCTCGGTCATAATTAGCCAGGGTATCGGCCCGAGCGAGAAGGCGAAGCACGCGACGTAAAGCCAAACGGCAGGCACTATAGCCGCGCCCGCCCCGCCTCCGGGCTCCGCGTTCAGGGCGAATAAAATCCCCACAGCCGCGAGCGAGAGAAACATCCCTCCGAACCCTGCGCAGAGAAGAGGCTTCCTCCCCGCCCTGTCGAGAAGCCACACGGCTATAAACGTCGCGAGCACATTCACGACGCCGACGCTGACAGTCGCGAGGAGGGCGGTGTCCACGGAGCCGAGCCCGGCCTCCCGGAATATGACGGGCGCGTAGTACATGACGGAGTTGATCCCCGAAAACTGCTGGAGGATGAAAAGCCCGGCGGCCGCCGCGAGGGCGTAGCTCACAGGCGGCCTCAGGAGCTCCGAGAGCCCGGTCTTCCGCTCCATTGCCAGAACCCTCTTTATCTCCTCGACCTCGGCGCCGGCCTTAAGGGTGTCTCCGCCCGAAACCCCTTCGAGTATTTTCTTCGCCTCCTCCACTCTTCCCATCCTTATAAGCCACCTAGGGCTGTTCGGAAGGGTTATCATGCCGGCGACGAGCCCGGCCGCGGGGAGCACGCCGCTAACGAGCATGAGCCGCCAGTTACCTGATCCCGAAAGGGCCTTCGCAAGGAAGTATCCGGCGAGTATGCCTATGGTTATCGCGAGCTGAAAGAGGGCGACCAGCGTCCCCCTTTTCTCGGCGGGTGAGATTTCGGCTATGTAAAGCGGTGCGGACGCGCACGCGGCTCCTATGGCGAGCCCGAGGACGAACCTCGATATCTGGAGAAACTCGGGATTCGGGGAGAGGGCCGATGAGGCGGCTCCTGCGGCGTAAAGAATGCCGGCCCCGATGATCATGGCCTTCCTTCCGAGCCTGTCGGAAATAGCGCCGTTTATAAGCGCCCCGATTATACCGCCCGCAAGGACCATCGAAACCACTATCCCCTTCCCGAGCGAGGAAAGGGCAAAACTCTCGCTTATAAAGCCGAGGGCGCCGCCTATGATCCCCGTGTCGAAACCCGTTATAAGCCCGGCAATCGCGGCTATTAACGTCGTATTCAGAGCAAGCCCGCTTTTTTTATTCACGATGACGGGGCCAGTCCTGCGCCCGGTTCTCCTCAGGATTCGGAGATTATAAGTATCTTTCTCTATTAAAGCCAGAGGACGTGATATAATAGATTCAATTATTTCGTGAAGCGCTTCAGGAGCGGTGTTTCGAGGGGGCTGTGGGCCCGGCGCGCCGGTAAACAGGGTAAATAAATCAGACGGGGGAAGAAGATATGAGAGTGTGTGCAATGGTGCTGTCGGTGATAATTTCCGTGGCGTTTCTATACGCCTGCGCGAGGCCAAAAGGGGGGAACCCGCAGGAGAAAAGGGACTTCGTCCTCAGGATGAAGGACAGGACGCTCGAAGACCTCTATGCAGCCAAGCCCTTTACGAAAGATATGATAAAGAACGCGGCGGGATACGGCGTTTTCAGCAACATAAACACCCAGCTTCTGGTCCTGGGCTCGGGGAGCGGCTACGGCGTCATAGTCGATAACGCTACCGGCAAGAAGACGTACATGAAAATGGCCGAGGGCGGAGTCGGGCTCGGCGTCGCCGTCACAGACTTCAGGGAAGTGATAATATTCAACAATCCCAGCGTCATGAGGCAATTTATCAGCAAGGGGTGGGACTTTGGCGTTCAGGGCGACGCGGTTCTGAAATCGAGAACGGAAGGCGGCGGCGCGAGCGGCAAAATACCATTCGAGTCCGATATCGTCATATACCAGCTCACAAAGCAGGGCATCGCCTTGAGGACGAACGTCGGCGCCGAAAAATACTGGATAGACAGCGATCTCAACTACTACTAGCATTGGCAGGGGATCGAGCTTTCTTCATCGCCTTGCGCTCGTTAGCCGAGACTGGTTTACTTCGTCCGCATGACGCAGAGACTCATCCTCGCCTCCTCTTCTCCGAGAAGAAAGGAGCTCCTCGAATCCGTCGGTCTAACTATCGAGGTGATAAACCCCTCGGCCGACGAGGCCATGCTCTATGACGAATCCCCCGGGGAATTCGCCTCGCGGGTCGCCTTCGAGAAGGCGGCGTCCGTTTCTCGCGGGCTCGATAGCGGCAGCGTCGTAATAGGTGCGGATACAATCGTCGTCGTGGACGACATAGTGCTCGGAAAGCCCATGGACGAGCTCGACGCAACCCGCATGCTCGGCCTCCTCTCCGGGAGGGAGCATCATGTTCTCACCGCGTTTTCGATCCTAAGGCCCCGTGAGGAGCTTCTCCACGCTGAAATTGTACGCACGGCGGTGCGTGTCGGCGAGCTTGCGGCCTCGGATATAGAAGGTTACATTAAGACCGGAGAGCCGATGGATAAGGCCGGGGCGTATGGTATCCAGGGCATCGGGGCATTCATGGTAGAGGGCATTACGGGGTCATACACGAATGTCGTCGGTCTGCCGGTGCCCGAGGTCTTGAGGGCCCTCACGAAACTCGGAGCAGTCCGGCTTTTTGGCAGTGATGAATCTTGAGAGCCGTATAGATGAAATCAGGGCACGCATAGGGAGTGCGGCGGCAAGGTCCGGAAGACGGGCCGAAGACGTAAAGCTGGTGGCCGTGACGAAGCAGGTGGAGCCCGACGTTATAGCACGCGCGGCCCAATACGGGCTTTGCGTATTCGGCGAAAATTACGCGCAGGAGCTAAGGCTCAAGCAGGAAATAATTAACCGGGCCGTCAGCGAAAACGTCGAATGGCATTTCATAGGCCGACTCCAGAGGAACAAGGTTAAGTATCTTGTCGGAAGCGTCGCGCTCATTCACTCGCTCGATACCGTATCGGCAGCCGGGGAGATAGACCGCAAGGCGCGCGCGGCCGGGGTGAAGATGCCGGTTCTCGTCGAGGTAAACACCGGGGGGGAGAGCAAGGGCGGAATCGAGCCCGATGCCCTCGATGATTTTCTGCTTAAGCTTGCCGAATTGCAGGGCGTCGAGGTGAGCGGACTCATGACCATGCCGCCCTATTTCGACGACCCCGAAGACGCGAGGCCTTATTTCGCTGCGCTCAGGGATTTGAGAGACAGGCTCTCGGCGAAATATCCGGATTTAAAAGAGCTCTCCATGGGAATGAGCGGTGATTTCGAAGTCGCAATAGAAGAGGGCGCAACAATTGTAAGAATAGGCTCCGCAATATTCGGAAACAGGGCATAATATTCAGACGGCAGAGGAATGAAAATGGGTAAAACAGGATTCGTCGGCGGCGGAAACATGGCAGAGGCCCTTATAAAAGGGTTGATTGCCTCGGGAGCTGTCAAAAAGGGCGATATAACTGTTAGCGAGCCGGTCGAGAAGCGGCGCTCCTATCTCAAGTCCACGTACGGCGTCGTAACCACGGCTGACAATAAAGAAGCCGCATCCAGGTCGGACGTCATAATCCTCTCCGTAAAACCCAACACCATCAAAAAAGCGCTCCTCGAAATAAAGCCTCAGATTACTGCTAAAAAAATTCTCGTATCCATAGCGGCTGGCATAACCACGGCCTCGATGGCAGGCGTGCTTAAGAAAAAAGCCAAAATAGTCCGCGTCATGCCGAACACCCCGGCGCTCGTTCAGGCGGGGGCGTCGGTGCTCTACTGCGCGCCCGGATTAAGCCCGGAAGAAAAAGAGCAGGTGAAGAAGATCTTCGAGTCCGTAGGCACGGCAGATATAGTAGAGGATGAAAAGCTCCTCGATGCAGTTACGGGACTCAGCGGCAGCGGCCCCGCGTTCGTCTCCATGTTCATAGAGGCTCTGTCCGACGGCGGCGTTAAAATGGGCCTCTCGCGCCAGGTCGCGCTCGCGCTCGCCGCGCAAACGGTCTACGGCACGGCGAAGATGATAATAGACGAAATGTCTCACCCTGCAGTGCTCAAGGATAAGGTATCCTCTCCCGGCGGCACGACGATAGAGGGCATACACAAGCTCGAAGCCGGCGGCTTCCGGGCGAACGTCATATCTGCTGTCGAGGCGGCAGCCAACCGTTCGAAGCAGCTTTCCAAGGAGGATAAATAATTGAGCATTTTGGGTAATCTCGTTTCGGCATTAGCGACTGTTCTGGATCTGCTGCTCAATGTCTACATGTGGATAATAGTCGCTCGCGCGATAATTTCCTGGGTCAGCCCGAATCCCTATAACCCCATAGTCAATTTCCTTTACATGGCCACGGAGCCTGTCTTGAGATATGCCAGGAGGATAATACCTCCGATCGGCGGC
>JAGVLR010000060.1 GCA_020054175.1 Candidatus Dadabacteria bacterium | reverse complement strand
GCTCACGTTCGGCATTTTGGAGGCTCCCGTTCGCGTCTTCAGGCAGCATCATAGCGTCGCCTAATCCGGAAATTTCTTCCTCTATTTCCGCAAGGTCTTTTATGCTGCCATAGACTCGTCGCGAGCGGTTAAGTTTCTGCAGCTCTTTCGAGATTATGTTTTTCCGCTCTTCGAAAGAAGCGCAGAGTTCCTGAGCCTCGTCAAATGCTCTCCTGAGCTCCTCCCATTGTGCAGCCGTGACAGCATTGTCCCTTATCTCTTTTTCAGCGCTCTTATAGAGATCCAGCGCCCTGTTGTATTCCCGTTTCTGAGCCCTCGGGGCCCACAGCTTTTCGGCTTCGGCCTTTAACTCGTCAAGCTTTTTTCTGAGCCCCGAAAGCCCCATACCCGCTGAAATGATTACCTGCCCCGCCTCGTTTCGAGAATCGAGAATCTCTCCCCCTCCCTTACGAAGACGTTTATGGTCGAGGCAGAACAAGCGTGTGAAGGATTCCTCGTCCGCCCCGCTCAGATAAGGGGCGAGCGCGCCCTCCCCTTCCCTCACGGGAACGTCTGCGGGCGTGAGCAGGGTATCCCTATTGCCCTTCCGTCTCCGTATTTCCAGTTTCCCGGCGCTGTTTTCAAGGACTGCGCCTATCCTCATATCCTTATAACCGTGAAGAAAGCCGTACGGCGAATTCCCGGCGATCCCGAAAAGCAGGTTCTCGATAGCGAGAAGCGCGGTTGATTTCCCGGCCTCGTTCGGGCCGAAAATGATATGTATGTCCATTTCTCCCGAAGGGAATTCGAGGGTCTTTTCCGTAAAGCATCCGAAACGTATAAGTTCGAGTCTTTTTATCCGCACGGGCTCAGTCTTCCGTAGTTTTGAGGAGTGCCTTCAGGTATTCCTGCGTATAACCGATAAGCGCCGGGTAATCGGATTGAAGCGCAGCGCATAAGACTGCATCGTCAATGTAATTTTCTCTGTCGGCGGCGAGTTTCAAATCGGTTTTTATCCTGGATACTATCTCGCTTAGATCAGTTTTGAGAAGCTTTTGAAGCTCGTCGTTTTCTGTGGCCTCGCCCAGTATGTCGTAGAGATCTCCGAAGAATTCCCCGGTGTCGGTCTGTTCCGCGCGAGCGGGCTTCGTCGATACCACTACCCGCTCGATCCATGCGGCCTCATCCCCGAATCCGAGTGCGAGGGCGCGGGCCTCTGCAAGTATATGGTTCCCGGATAAAAGGAGTCCGTCGTGTATCTTAGTACTGCCCGTGAGCTCTACACGGCATGCGAGCATACAGCCGCCGGTTCGGCTGGAGATCGCATCCTCGAGCGCGGCCCCGACACGTTCGGCCGCTTCCTCTATATGTTCACACCCGGCGGCGTCGACATTAACGACCTCCCATCTTACGACGTCAGTATGAATAAGAGAAAAGCCAGTTATCACGTTGTCTTCGACTGTTACCAGATATGCGCCCTTGGGCCCCGTTTCACGTATGTGACGCCCCTGGAGATTCCCCGGAAAGACGACATGCGGGTTCTCGTTTATGACTCGCCCCTGGTGCACGTGTCCGAGCGCCCAGTAGTCGTACCCTTTCGCGAGAAGCTCGCCGAGGACACACGGCGCGTAGTTGGCATGTCCGTCCATGCCGCCCATTCCCGTATGCAAAACCCCTATGTTAAACGCGCCGTGTACGGGCTCGGGGTAGGATGCGGCAAGGTTCTCGGTGATATCCCGGCTGGAATAGCCGCGCCCGTGGAGGGCGGCGTTAATGTTTTCGAGCCTGAACGTCTCCGGCCTTTTTGCCGGAAATACCCTTACGTTATCCGGTAGCGTGAGCTTCTTCGTAATCTGGCTTTCGGCGTCATGGTTTCCATAGAGAATGAATGCCTGGATTCCCTCACTGGCCAGCCGACCCATCTGGCGCACGAAAAAGAGCCCGGTCTGGTAATCGCGCCAGTCGCCGTCATAGAGATCCCCGGCAATAACAATGAAAGCCACCTTCCTCTCGATGGCTTCATCTATTAGATTCTCGAAGGCCTTGCGCGTCGCAGTCCTGATGCGCTCGACTGCGGGGCCCTCCATTCCTTCGAGTCCCCGAAGCGGGCTGTCGAGATGAATATCCGCCGTATGTATAAAACTGAATGAGGCCAAGTAGCGTCGTCTCCGCTCGTCTCCGATTAGTCAGAAGATTATAGCATGACACTAAATCGCCGGCGCCTGTATACTTGTCTTCGGAATTATCATGAATATTCCAATATGGCCGATGCCACCCCCCGGGCCGCAGTCTGCGGCTTTTGTTACGACTTAAATTTGTAATTACATTGCACCGGGAAACATGTATCATATTACCGGTTTTTGACGCACACCCTTCGCCCGGGCAGGCGCGCACAGCGCATGCCCCTTACGACAAGGTCGGGAGTTCGAGCGGGTGGATTCACAGCCGCCCGCACAGGCGCGGGCTATAATCGACAAACGGAGACTATAAACTGAAATGGAATTGTTAACGGGAGCTTTGACAGTTGACTTGATGGGCAAGGATCTCTGGATGTGGGTTCTCTTCCTGGCGCTCGTGCTTACGCTGCTGGCGCTCGACCTCGGCGTGCTTCACAAGGAGAGGCGCGAGATTTCTATAAAGGAAAGCCTCCTTCTGAGCGCGGGCTATATTATAATCGCCATCCTGTTCGGCATATGGATATGGTGGTCGATGGGCAAGGTGTCCGGCATAAATTACCTCACGGGCTATTTCGTCGAGAAGAGCCTGTCGATGGACAACATATTCGTCATCTCGCTTATATTCTCGTATTTCGGCATTCCCCGGCTTTACCAGCACAGGGTGCTTTTCTGGGGCATTCTCGGTGTCATAATTCTCCGTGCGATAATGATAGGCGTCGGCGCGACGCTCGTCGAAAGGTTCGAATGGATACTCTACATATTCGGCGGATTTCTCGTGCTTACTGGCATAAAGATGCTCTTCTCCGCCGACCACGATCCCGACATGGGCGACAACGCGTTCCTGAGATTCCTCCGGAACCACATTCCGCTGACAGACAGGCTCCACGGCGAGAAGTTCTTCATTAATCAGCAGGACCCTGCCTCGGGAAAAATGGTTAAGCTCGCAACACCGCTCTTCCTCGCGCTGATAATGGTCGAGGGGGCGGATATAGTGTTCGCCGTCGACTCCATCCCGGCTATCTTCGCGATTACGACAGATACCTATATCGTATATACCAGCAATATATTTGCGATACTCGGGCTCCGGGCACTGTATTTCGCCCTTGCGGGCATGGTAACCAGGTTCGTCTATTTGAAATATGCCCTTTCAGCCGTTCTCATATTCATCGGCGGCAAGATATTCTGGAACCATTTCTTCGGCAAGATAGACCCGCTCATATCCCTCGCCGTAACCCTTCTCCTGCTTGCCGGAGGTGTGGTGGTGTCGCTCCTTAAAACGAAGCCCGTCGAGGCCGGCTCGTAGGATTCTCTCGGGTGTAGCTGTCTGATATGGACCCAAAGAAAGGGTTCGGCCGCGGCGGCATAGCAGGTAGAATTGAGTAATCATGAAGCTCAAGGGTAAAAAAGCGCTGATTACAGGCGGGGCCAGGGGAATAGGCAGGGGCGTTGCCGAAGCCTATCTAAGGGAAGGCGCGTCCGTTCTCATATGCGGGCGTAACGAGATAAACCTGAAGTCGGCCTGTAACGAGCTTTCGGGCGCGGGCGATATCGACTACGTTGTGGCTGATATAGCGAATAAAGATGAAGCCGCCCATCTCGCCTCCGTCACCGCCCAAAGATGGAAATCCCTCGACGTCCTCGTCAATAACGCCAGCATACTCGGCGTCAGGGCACCGATCATCGAATACCCGGAAGACGTTTGGGACGAAGTCGTTCAGATAAACCTGAACGCGCAGTTTTACGTCACGAAAGCGATCCTCCCGCTCCTCTCATCCGGTTCCTCTATAATCAATCTGAGCTCGAGCGTCGGCAGAAAAGGAAAGCGTGAATGGGGCGCGTACGCTGCCTCGAAGTTCGGCCTCGAAGGGATGACGCAGGTTCTCGCCGACGAGCTCTCGGATATGGAGATTCGCGTCAACTCTGTCAATCCCGGGGGCACGCGGACGGACATGAGGGCCGACGCCTATCCCGATGAAGACCCCGAAACCCTCCCTACCCCCGAAGATATTTCTCCCGTGTTCGTCTATCTCGCCTCCGATGAATCGGCGGACGATAACGGAAAGGAATTCAACGCGAGGGACTGGATAAGGAAGTAGCGGTATTCTTGTCTCTGTTAGATGCCAAAATGTCTCATTAACTTTATAGGTATTGATATTTCTAACTACAAGTGTTAAGATGCGCATACACCTATTGAGGGGAAGGTGCCATGAAATATTTTATTCTATTAGTATCTGTGTTTCTTTTCAGTTGTGATAGCGGCAATGATAACAATGGGAATAATATCGACAACAGCTGCGGCTTGATCGATCCGGCCTTCGTGGAAGTCCCTGAGTGCCTGACGGACTATTTCCTTGAAAATCCTACTTTATGCCGTTGTCAGGGAGAAGAATTCGTTTACGGTTTCTTTATGGCGAATTCGCCGCAACGCGGCAACTTCGGAAGTATTATAGGCGATGAATTCGTTTGGGAGCAGTTAAGTTGTGATTCGATATCGTTTATGGGTGACGATGTATCGGGTGTTCTCGAGGGTATGACAGTGCTCGAACCCGGATTATTGGAATTCATCAGGATCTTCGACGGAGAGGAGCCGGATATATCTGAATGCTGTTGTGAGCGATCATCTATTGTTCCCGTTACATGATATCCGGTCACCTGTCTGTAAAGGGGACGTACGGAAGGCTCGATGCTTCGGGGTTATCTGGGAAGAAAACAGCTAATCGATTTGTAAGCCATTTTGTTTGAGCAATTTAGCACGAGGTGCTCGTTCTGTATAATCCGGACTACAGGGGATCGTTCGTCCCGATTCTGGTTCTTGCTCCCATTCTTGCGCTGGGGCTTTTCCTTAGAGCGGTAAATATTTCCGATAACCCACCCGAGCTTTTCTCCGATGAAATAATAAACTTTGTGTCCGCAAGAAGCGTCATCGAGAAAGGCCACGACCTTCACGGGAATCTCTCGCCCTATTTCTCTGACAGGACCGAGCCTCGGCCGCCCGTCTACGGATATTTTACTTACGCCTCCTCCAAAATATTCGGCGACGGCGCTCTCGGCATAAGGGCCCCCGCTATTTTCTTCGGACTCGCCTGCATCGTCCTCGTCTATCTGATTACGCGCGAGCTCTTCAGGGACGAGACGTCCGCTCTCCTCGCCGCCTTTTTCATGGCTATAATTCCGTGGTCCATACACTATTCGCGCGCAGATTGGGAGCCCGCTTCATTTCTCCCTCTGCTCCTCCTGTCTGTTTACATGCTCGTTTACGGCATAAGGAGCCGCAGGAGATGGGTGACGGTTTTAGCTTTCGGGATGTTCTCTCTCACCGTTTACACCTATCAGGCCGCCCCGCTCTACTCGTTTTTGTTTCTGTCGGCCCTCGGCGTCATACACGTGAGATATTTTCTGGTCGAGTGGAAGGTGCTCCTGGCCGGATGTTTTCTCGCAGGGATTCTCATAATCCCCTATGTTTCTTTAGTCATGGGCGAGAGCGCGTCGCTTGGGCGTGCTGAAAGAATATTTACATTCTCGGAAGGTGTAACGCCGGAATCAATCGGCGCCTTTTTCACCAACTACATAAGTCATTTCAAAGCCTCTTTCCTCTTTATGGATGGGGATCTTAACCTCAGGCACGACGCACGTACAGGGATGATTTACTGGGTCATGCTGCCATTGATCATCGCCGGGCTCGTGTACCTCTTCAAGTCCGGGTTCGACAGGAGGAGTATCTACTTCGTTCTCTTCTGGATAGCAGTGTTCCCACTGGCCGCCGCGCTTACGAACGACGGTGTGCCGCATGCGACGAGGGCTCTCGCCGGCGCGCCGCTAGTCTGCATACTGAGCGGGCTTGGGGCGGGCGGTCTGCTCAAAGACCTTGCCTGCAGGACAAGGCGCCCTGTTTACTCTTTAATCCTTGCCTCCGTGATAGTTGTTTCGTCTCTCGTGTCGCTGGCGCTGTTCGCCAGGAATTATTACTACGAGTACCCGAAAGAATCGTACGGCGCGTGGGAATACGGGCACAGGAGCATATTCGCCAGAATCGAGGAATTGAAAGACAAATACAAATGCGTCTGTATGGGGAACCTTCATTATGGAAACGATCTCCAGATCATCGATTACTACGCCCGCGACTGGAACATCGATGTCCTATCCAACATGGACGACCCGGCATGCATGGAGAAGGGAACTCTCATCGTCCACACACAGAGGCCCAGGCAATTCAGGAGAAATTCCTTTATCATCGAAAGAATAGATATGCCGGAAGATATGAAGAGCTATTTTATTTACGAAGTCAAAGAGCCTTAGGACGATCTCTTTCCGATTGGGTTTTGAATCCGTCCGCGCAGCCTGATAGCGTTCACAACTGTCATCGAAATATCTCGAAATATCGTGTAGGAAAGATTGGATTTTACTCTATTGCCTTTATTTTTCCTTTCCTATAATGTTATGTCATCACGCGTGAGACGAGCGCTTTGAGGGTGAATTGCAGCGGTTTGCAGAGGAGCTGAGGATATTCAAAACACGGGTGGAAAATGTATAAATAAACGTAGGGAGGTAGAGGGTGAAATTTATCGCATTGAGTCTTTTAATTGTGGCCGCGGCCCTTTCAGGAGCGGCTTTTTTTGTTTCCTGCACGCATGAAAAAACCACCGCGCCTGTGGAAAGGACGGAGCAGGAAAGGTTTGCCAATGGGGAGTATATGACGAGGATGGCCGGATGCAACGACTGTCACACAGCCGGATACACGGAAGCGGGAGGGGATATGCCCGTCGAGAAATGGCTTACCGGAAGCCCGCTCGGCTGGCGCGGGCCGTGGGGCACTACTTACGCCTCCAACCTCAGGCTCCTCATGAATTCGCTGACGGAAGAGGAGTGGATTCACCTCGCGAAGAACACCAAGTGGATGCCGCCGATGCCTTGGTGGATTCTGCGCGATATGAAGGAATCGGACCTGGCCGACATGCACTATTTCGTGAAGGCCCTTGGGCCGGCAGGCGAGCTCATGCCCAAGTACCTTCCGCCAGGCGAGGCGCCGCAAGGCCCATACGTCGAATTTCCGGGCGGGAATTAGTCTGGCACATTAAATCAGAATACTATGAGGACGTAGAGCTCTTTCGGGCCGTGGACACCCAGGGTCAGATTGAGCTCTATGTCCGCCGTTCTGCTGGGTCCGGTGACGAAAGTCGTGCACGCGGGTATGGGTTCCTGGTTTTCATGTAATTGATTAAGTTTGTCGAATAATTCACTTATATCGCTCAATATATTTTCTTTCCTGACTATGGCCAGATGTGTCGGCGGAATGAGTGAGACGCCCCTTGGCCTCTCGGGCCCCGAGAGCAGAACGAGAGTCCCCGTATCGGCTATGGCGTAGTCGGCCTCTGTGATTCCCACGCTCGAAAGCGCCATGCCGGCCTTGTTTTCAGCGGACTTAACCGCGAGCCCGGCGACTTCGAGCGATTCTTTAATGCCGAGCGATTTTAAAAACTCCGTCTCCCATATCGAAAACGAATCAGCGCCTTTTTCACGGACAAAGCTCCTTATGAATTCCAGCACGGCGTCCCGTCCGCTCGCACTGTAAACGGACGTGTTGACTCCTGTGAGCGATTCCGCGAAGACGCCGGCGAGGTCGGATCGCTTCTCACCGGTGCCCGAAGACGGCCCGGTATTCTGAGGCAGAGGGGCTTCCGAATCTACATGCCCGCCGCCCTCGCCTCGTCCGAGACCCTTTCTTATCCTGTGAAGTATCTCCTCGCGCGAGCCGGTAGTCACGGCGCGCCTCCGTCCCGGCGCTTCATTTTCTTCCATCTCTCCCTGAACGGCGTTTCGCTCACAGCCGGAAAATCTCTCTCGTCGGTCCACCTCGAAAAGGGATACGGAAGTGATCTCAGCCCCCCTCCCCTCGCCTTCCTTGTTTTCCATGGCCGCTGCGCATAATAAGAAAACCTGAGCGCGAGCTCGTAGATTTTTCTGTGAGTGACTACCGCGCGCCAGAATTTAAATGACAGCGATTCGAGCAGGGCGCTTGCCCCACCGGTCTTTTCCTTACGTGTGACGACTTCGCTCCTCAGCTCCAGCAAGACTTTCGGGAAGTCGATCTTCACAGGGCAGACGTCCCTGCACGCCCCGCATAAGGAAGATGCGAAGGGAAGCTCCGGGGCCTCGTCTATGCCCATGAGCTGGGGATTTATTATCGCGCCTATCGGGCCGGAATAGACCCATCCGTAGGAGTGCCCGCCGACCTTTCTATAAACGGGGCAGTTGTTGAGGCACGCGCCGCACCTTATGCAGTATAGCGATTCCCTCGTCTCGGGGTTGGCGAGTATCCCGGACCTCCCGTTATCGAGAAGGACGAGGTGAAACTCCTCGGGGCCGTCCTTGTCCGCGCCGCGCCTGGGGCCTGTTATAAGCGATATGTATGTCGAAGTTTTCTGCCCCGTCGCGCTTCTCACGAGGAGCGGCAGGAACAGCGAAAGGTCACCGAACCGGGGGAGCAGCTTCTCGATGCCCATGAGGGCGACGTGTATGCGTGGGACGGTCGTCGTCAGGCGCGCGTTGCCCTCGTTCTCGACGATGACTATCGTGCCCGTCTCGGCGACGCCGAAATTCGCGCCCGAGACTCCCATGCCTGCGCCGAGGAATTCATCACGGAGCCTCTCACGCGCGACTTTCGTCAGCTCCTGCGGCTCGCTCAGGTACGGCACGCCGAGCTTCTCCGCGAAGAGCTCCGATATGTCGTGACGGGTTTTGTGAATCGCCGGGGCGATGATGTGTGACGGATGCTCGCCGGCGAGCTGTATGATGTATTCGCCGAGGTCTGTTTCGACGGCCCTGATGCCGGCGGCTTCGAGGCCAAGGTTAAGCTCTATCTCCTCCGTCGCCATGGACTTGCTCTTAACGACGGACTTTACACCGTTCCTGCGCGCGATGTCGATTATTATATTCCGCGCCTCTTCGCCGTCCCTCGCCCAGTGGACGTGTCCGCCCGACTTCCTGACATTTTCTTCGAGCTGGAGGAGGTAATCGTCGAGGTGTGCTATCGTTTGTTTCTTTATTTCCCGCGCGCGGTTTCTGAGGCCATCCCACCCGGGCGTTTCGTCGCTAGCCCGCTTCCTCGCCGCCCTGAAGCGGTCGGTAACGTTAACGAGCGCCCGCTGAAGATTTTTGTCTTCGACGGCGCGCGCAGAGTCCCTTTCGAAATTCACCCTGTCGTGACTTATTTTGAGTCCCTACCCTTTCCCGGTATTTGCCAGGAGCTCCGCCAAGTGCATCACTTTGACTGGCAGCTCCCGCCTGCTGATCGCGCCGCCTATGTTCATGAGGCATCCCATGTCGGACGAGACGACGGTATCCGC
>JAGVLR010000238.1 GCA_020054175.1 Candidatus Dadabacteria bacterium | reverse complement strand
TGTCTATAAGGTCGGATACGAGCTCTTCGAATTCGCCCCGCGTGATTTTGTAGTTAAGGTGCTTGGGGCCCGCCTGGTCGACCGCGATAAACGGAAGGTTTATCGTCGCTTCTTCCACGGACGAAAGCTCGTGCTTGGCCTTCTCGCACGTCTCCCTCGTGCGCTGGAGGGCCATCTTGTCTTCTCTAAGGTCGATGTCGTGCTGCTTCCTGAAATCTTCGAGAACCAGCTCGACCAGCTTCTGGTCGAAGTCGTCCCCGCCGAGGAAGGTGTCGCCGCTCGTGGACTTAACCTCGAAAACGCCGTTCGCTATCTCGAGTATCGTGATATCGAACGTCCCTCCGCCGAGGTCGAAGACTGCTATACGCTTATCGCCTATCTTGTCGAAGCCGTAAGCCAATGCTGCCGCCGTGGGCTCGTTTATTATCCTTTTTACGTTGAGCCCGGCTATCCTTCCGGCGTCCTTCGTCGCCTGGCGCTGAAGGTCGTTAAAGTGCGCGGGCACTGTTATGACGGCGTCCGTCACCTCGTATCCGAGGTATTCTTCGGCCACCTGCTTCATCTTTGAAAGCACTATGGAGGAAATTTCCTGAGGGCTATAGGTGCGGGAATTTATCTCTATCCAGGCGTCGCCCGAATCGTTGGGGACTATGCTGTAAGGGGCGAATTCCATCGCCTTTCTCACCTCCGGCGACTCGCTGCGCCGTCCGATGAGCCTTTTAACGCCGAATATGGTGGTCGTCGGGTTTACAACCCCCTGCCTTTTGGCGACCGCTCCCGCGAACTTCGAATTGTCTTCCGTGAACGCCACGACCGACGGCGTCACCCTGCTCCCCTCCTCGTTCGGAATGACAACCGGGCTTCCGCCTTCGATTATCGCAACGCACGAGTTGGTCGTACCGAGGTCTATTCCTACTATTGCCATATCGTTCTATCGAGCGCGGTTTTATCCTTCGTCGGTAAGGTCGAATATCCCGCTGGAATTGCCGCCTGCCCCTCCGTTGTTTTTGTCTGCTGACGAGTCCAAATCCTGGGACTCCTTCCTGCCTTTGGATACGGTTACGAGCGCCGGCCGAAGAAGCCTTTCCTTCAGCGTGTAGCCGCGAAGCATCTCGGATATGATGTGTCCGGGCTCGACGTCCGGAGAATCGACGCGCTCTATCGCCTGGTGTACCCTCGGGTCGAACTCCTGCCCGCGCCCGGCCGGTACGAACTCGACACCGAACTTTTCGAGCAGGCTCAAAAACTGCTTGTGAACGAGCTTTACGCCCTCGAGGACGGCCCCCGTATCTTCTTCGGGGCCTTCTGAATGGGTAAGCGCCCTCTCGAGGTTGTCGAGCACGTTCAGAAGAGCCTTTATGAGCTCCTCGTTGCCGTAAGTGATAATGTCGGCCTTTTCCTTGGCCAGTCTCTTTTTGTAGTTTTCGAAATCGGCGGCAAGCCTGACGTATCTTTGATAAAGCTCTTTATAGCTTCTTTCCTCTCCGGCCCGCGCGTTCTGCTCGGCTTCGTTTATATCGCCCTCTTCGTCGAGCTCGATTTCTCCGTCGTTATCGTTTTTATCTTCGGAATTCATTATTCTCTCCTGATTTTAAATCACAAATAATTCTACAATTTATTGATAATTATACTCCGGTTAAGGACTATAGTTAAGCTTTTGTGTGAAATACTGTGACCGGTGGTGTCAACCTACGCAAAATATAATAATCGGCCGTGGGTTTGTCAACGAGCCGAAAGGCAGCTTCAGGCCCTTTGTCGAGAGTGCCGGGCTGTCAGCTCAGAAGCTCGTAGGCCACGCCTTCGAGGAGCCCCGCGTCGCTTACGACCATCTCGTTTACAGAGAACCTGCCCAAGGTTTTAAGGACTACCTCCGTCCCCGAGACTATAAGGTCTTCCCTACCCTTTTCAAGGCCGGGTATAGCGGCCCTTTCCGCCCTCGGGGTGCCCAGAATCGTGTTGAGTATCCGGGCAATTCCGTCCTGCGTGAGCGTGTAGTTGTTTACGATGTCGGCGTCGTACTTCCTGAGGCCAAGCTCCACGGCGGCCAGGCTTGTCGGCGTGCCAGCGGTGCCTATGATGGTGAGTCCTTTCCCGCCCGATGGAAACCCGGAAAGCCCTTCGGCGAGTTTTTTCTCTATGTGAGCGCCGAGTGCCGAAAGTGCGGCTTCGGATTCCTTCTCCTCGGAGAGAAAACGCTCCGTCAGGCAGACGACCCCGAGCCTCGTGCTCGTCAGGTTCGTGACATTCCCCTCTTTCACATATATGTATTCAGTGCTTCCGCCGCCTATATCGAATATGAGGCAGTCCGGAGTGTCGAATGTAACCGACTTCAAGACCCCGTTTACGGTCAGGAGGGCCTCTTCTTCCCCCGTGATTACCTCTACGGGGAGGCCGGTTTCATTTTTCACCATTTTCACGAACTCGGGACCGTTATCCGATTCCCTTACCATGCTCGTCGCGACGGCCCTCGTCTTTTCGACGCCCAGGTCGCGGATTATCTCCGAGAAGCCTGAGAGGGCCTTGAGCGATCTTTCAATCGCGCCCGGTTTTATGAGCCTTGTCCCATTGCCCGAGCCCTCGCCGAGGCGCGTTATCTCGCGGCCGACGTAGAGTTTTTGAAGCGAATTACCCTCGCCGGGCTCTGTAACGAGGAGTCTGAATGTATTTGTCCCTATATCTATCGAGGCTATTCTCATTGGCGTATGTTCAATTTTACAGCTATTCGGCGTTCCGGGTGAAGGGGAGAGCAAAATTATCGAAATGGTTCCCAAATCCTCCCGGCCGGTTTTCGGATATGACAAGAGTTATACCACGGAATGTGATCAAATAAAGCGGTTTTGCATATGGCCTCGAAGAAGCCGCTTAACTTCCAGCCTGCGGCCATATGCGAATGGCCGGAGCTTGCCTCACAGCCCGTCTAATGCCCTGCATGAGCCTCCGCCGCGCCGGCGTGCGCGTGCTCTATAATCTTCCCGGCCAGGTGATCGGGTAGCTCCTCGTAATGTGAAAAGTCCATCGAGAACGTCCCGCGCCCGCTCGTTATCGCCCGGAGGTCCGACGCGTATGTCAGTATCTCCGCCATCGGTATGAGGGCCCTTATGATATTCGTGCCGGCCATGGAATCGAACCCGGCGACTTTCCCCCTCCGGGAGTTGATGTCCCCTATTACGTCGCCCATGCTTTCGTCCGGGATGGTTATCTCCATCTTCATTACCGGCTCCAGGAGCACGGGTGCGGCGTCTTCCATGGCTTTTCTGAAGCCCATGGAGCCCGCGATCTGAAACGCCATGTCGGACGAATCCACCGTATGGTACTTTCCGTCGAAGAGCGTGAGCCTGACGTCTACTACCGGGTAGCCGGCGAGTATTCCTTTTTTCATAGAATCGACGACGCCCTTTTCGACGGAAGGTATAAAGTTCTTGGGTATCGCTCCCCCGACTATATTGTTCACGAACTCGAATCCCCCGCCGCGCGGGAGAGGCTCGACTTCGACCCATGCATCCCCGTATTGCCCCTTACCGCCCGTCTGCTTTATGTACTTGCCCTCGGCCTTCGCCCTGCCCCGTATGGTTTCCCTATAGGGAACGCGCGGCGTTTTGAGGTCGACGTTAACGCCGTAAGTGTCCCTGAGTTTGTTCACGACGGCCTCGACGTGCGACTGACCCGTACCAGAAAGCAGGAACTCCTTCGTCTCCTCGTCTATGCGGTACTGGATCGTCGGGTCTTCTTCATGGATTCGGGCGAGGGACGGCGTGAGCTTGTCTTCGTCGTTTCTAGTTTTTGCTTCTATGGCGTAAGACAGCACTGCCGCCGGCAGGGGCACGGAAGGTATCAGGAGCTGGTGCGCCTCGTCCGTGAGCGTGTCGCCCGTGGAGGCGTCTTTCAGCTTGTTCACGGCCACTATATCGCCGCACGAAGCGGGGCTCAGCGGGAATTCCTTCTTGCCGATTAATCTATGGAAGTGGCCCAGCTTCTCTTTGCTTCTTTTCGTCGAATTGTATGCGCTTCCGTCGCCGTTAAGTGTGCCGGAATATACCCTGAAGACGCTTATCTTCCCCGCATAGGGGTCGGAAATTGTCTTGAAGACGTAAGCCGAGAACGGCCCCTTCTCAGCCGGGGCGATCTCGGTTTCGCCGCCTCCGGGAAGCAGGCCCTTTAGCGGCTTTCTTTCGAGCGGGGAAGGCATGTATCTCGTAATGGCGCTCGAAAGAACGTTCAGCCCGACGAGCCCCGTCGCAGAGCCGAAGAACACGGGGAAGATGCGGCCGTCTAATATCCCTTCGTGGAGTAGGCTCGTGATCCTGTCTTCGTCTACCGGCTCACCCTCGAGGTATTTTTCGAGGAGCTCGTCGTCGAGCTCCGCGACCGCCTCGATTATAGCCTCCCTCGCGGCTGCGGAGTCGTCCATCATTTCGTCGGGCACGGGTATCTCCCGGGCGCCGCCCGCGCCGTCGTAGGCATAAGCCTTCATGTCGACGAGGTCGACGATGCCTTTAAAGCCGTGATTCTCGCCTATGGGAAGCGTGAGCGGTATCACCTTCGCCCCGCCGAGCTCCTTCGAAATGCCCTTCACCGTGGCCTCGTAGCTGGTGTTCTCCTTATCGAGCTTGTTGACGAAGATCATCCTGGGCAGGCCGCTCGCCATCTCCCAGTATTTCCTGATCTGGAGCCCGGAGTCGCCGCCGACAGCGCCAACGACGAGCACGACACCGTCGGCCGCCCTGACGGCGTTTTCGGCCTCGTATAAGAAATTCAAAAATCCGGGTGTATCTATGAGGTTAACCAAGTGGCTCCTGGTTTCTAAGAAAGTGATGTGGGAATTTATAGACATCTTCCGGTGCTTCTCTTCCGGTTCGAAATCGAGCACCGAGGTTCCGTCGTCGACTCTTCCGAGCTTGTCGGTCGCGCCGTGGGTGTAGAGGATAGCTTCAGCCAGAGATGTTTTACCGGCGCCGTGGGGTGCGACGAGCGCGATATTCCTTATACAGTCTCTACTGTACTCCTTCATGGGGGAGTTACCTCCTTTGTCTGTTATTGACATCGATCCTTGTCAACTTTTCCGTCTCCTCTATGGATATAATTCCCGTTTATAGGTGAACGTGTTCAAATTACTCCGCGAAAGGCCTAGTTCTTGCTATACTTCTTCCTGAACCTCTCTACCCTGCCCTTCGCTTCCGCAGCCCTTTCCTTGCCTGTGTAAAACGTGTGACAGTTCGAGCAAACCTCGACAGTGAAGTTTTCAAAACGCGTAGATTTCGTGTTGTATACAGCCCCGCACGAACAGCTTACTGTGACATCTTTATACTCCGGATGTATATCCGCCTTCATTTACTGCCTCCTGTTACGTGAAATACGTTGATTTGTTGAAATAGACCCCTGTCTATTAATAGTAAATTAACATTTAAATGGCGGCTCAGCAAGTGCAGCCGCTCCCGTAAAAGCAAAAAAGGCGGCTCTATTTGCCGCCTTTTTTGCATATTACAGTATTTTTTACCCGGAATCCGGGGGTGTTTTCTTATTTTTCGGTGAACTCGGCGTCTATGACGTCGTCGCCGTCGTCCTTCGGACGCTCGTCCTGGCCGGCCTGCTCAGGCTCGGAAGCGCCGGGCTCCGCGCCGCCGTCGCCGCCCGGCTGCTGCTGGGCGCCGCTGTCGGCCTGCTGCTTATACATCAGCTCGGCAAGCTTGTGGGAGGCCTTGGTTATCTTGTCAGTGGCCGCCGCTATGGCGTCGGGGTCGTTGCCCTTAATTGCGTTACGGCCCTCTTCGAGCGCCTCTTCGAGCTCCTTCTTGTCGGACTCTGTGAGCTTGCTCTCGAATTCCTTAAAGCTCTTCTCCGTCCTGTAGATAAGCTCGTCGAGCTTGTTACGGTTCTCTACAAGCTCGTGGCGCTTTTTGTCGTCCTCGGCTTTCTCCTCGGCGTCGCGGACCATTTTGTCCACTTCGTCCTTGGCGAGTCCGCTCGAAGCCTCGACCCTGACCTTCTGCTCCTTACCCGAAGCGAGGTCCTTGGCCGAAACGTGGAGAATGCCGTCTGCGTCCGTGTCGAACGTAACTTCTATCTGCGGCACGCCTCTCGATGCCGGCGGCAGGCCGTCGAGTATGAATCTCGCGAGCGTCCTGTTGTCTCCGGCCATCTGCCTTTCGCCCTGAAGGACGTGTATCTCGACGGACGTCTGGTTGTCTTCGGCTGTCGTGAACACCTGGCTCTTCTTCGTCGGGATCGTGGTGTTCCTCTCGATTATTTTCGTCATGACTCCGCCCAGGGTTTCGATGCCGAGCGAGAGCGGGGTGACGTCGAGAAGAAGAACATCCCTGACCTCTCCGCCGAGAACCGCGCCCTGTATCGCCGCGCCCATGGCCACGACTTCGTCAGGGTTGATGCCCTTGTGGGGCTCCCTTCCGAAGAAGTCGGTAACCACTTTCTGAACGAGCGGTATCCTGATCGAGCCGCCTACGAGTATAACCTCGCTTATGTCGGAAGCCTTTAAGCCCGCGTCCTTGAGCGCCTGCCTGCAGGGCTCGAGCGTTCCCTTGACCTTGTCTTCTATGAGCTGCTCGAACTTGGCGCGCGTGATCTTCATCACAAGATGCTTCGGCCCCGTCGCGTCAGCCGTTATGAACGGCAGGTTAACTTCTGTTTCAAGCGTGTTCGAAAGCTCGACCTTCGCCTTTTCGGATTCCTGCCGGAGCCTCTGGAGCGCCATCTTGTCGTTCCCGAGGTCTATGCCGGAGTCCTTCTTGAATTCGGCGATTATATATTCCATGAGTATTCTGTCGAGGTCGTCGCCGCCCAAGTGGGTGTCGCCGTTAGTCGACTTAACCTCTATGACGTTATCGCCGACCTCTAATATCGAGATGTCGAACGTACCGCCGCCGAGGTCGTACACCGCTATCGTGCCCTCGTTCTTCTTGTCGAATCCGTACGAAAGCGCGGCCGCCGTCGGCTCGTTTATGATTCGCTTCACTTCGAGCCCGGCTATTTTGCCTGCGTCCTTCGTCGCCTGCCTCTGGCTGTCGTTAAAGTATGCGGGCACCGTGATGACGGCTTCCTTTACCTCCGTTCCGAGATAGTCCTCGGCCGCCTTTTTGAGCTTCATCAAGACGTGCGAGGAGATCTGCGGCGGGGAATACTGCTTGCCCATCACCTCGACCCACGCGTCGCCGTTCTTCGCTTTTACGACCTTGTACGGGAGTCTCTTCGCTTCTTCCTCCACTTCGTCGTAGCGCCTTCCCATGAGCCTCTTCACAGAGAAGATCGTATTCTCAGGGTTGACGACGGCCTGCCTCTTGGCCGGGCCGCCGACGAGTATCTCGCCGTCTTTTGTGAAAGCGACGACCGAAGGGGTTGTACGCCCGCCTTCCTCGTTGATGATAACCTTGGGCTCGCCGCCCTCGACTATCGCCACGACAGAGTTCGTCGTTCCGAGGTCGATACCAATAATTTTTCCGCCTGTTGCCATAATCTTAACTACCTCCTGTGCTTTTTATGTTCGTTTCAGTCGGCGTGAGCGTGCCCCGCTTCCCCCGCCTCTATGGAGCTTTCGACCTCGCCCTTCAGTTTTCTTAGAGCCTGAACCTCTATCTGGCGCACCCTTTCCTTGGATATGCCCAGCTCGTCGCCGAGCTCGCGGAGCTTGCCCTGCGGGCTCGAAAGATACCTGCTTTCTATAACCCGCTTCTCCTTGGGAGAAAGCCTGGTCAATCCCTCTTCGAGTCCTTTGCGAGCAAGGCTGTTCGTCTCGATGCTTTCGAGAACCTCTTCCTGCGACGGGCTTTCCACGGGCAGTGTGTCGATGTAGGTTACCGAGTTGTCTTCGGTAACCGCGGAGTCGAGCGAAAAGTCTCTAGCCGCCGTTCTCAGCTCCATGTCGAGGACTTCTTTCTCCCTCACGCCGAAGAGCTTCGCGACCTTGCCTGCATCCTCTTCGGAGAGGGTTCCGCCTTCAAGACGAAGCTCTCTCCTGGCCCTTCCTATCTTGTGGAAGAGTTTCCGCTCGGCCTGGGTCGTGCCTATCTTCACCTGGCTCCAGAATTTCATGATGTGGTTCTGTATCCCCGCACGTATCCACCACACCGCGTAGGATATGAGCCTGTAGCCCTTGTACGGGTTAAATTTCTTCACGGCTTTCATGAGCCCGAGAGTGCCTTCCTGAACGAGGTCCGTCAAAGGAAAGCCGTAGGAAGCATATTCCGACGCTATCTTAACGACGAATTTCAGGTTTGACACCACGAGCTGGTTCGCAGCTTCGAGGTCCTTGTCTTCGTAGTACCTCACGGCAAGGGCGTACTCCTCGTCCCTGCTCAGAACCGGGTATTTCTCTATTTCCTTGAGAAACACTCCCATCGGCTCTCTGACTGCTATCGCATTCATCTATTTGCATACCTCCTTTTGCAAAACTAATCATCATCCGGGAATTGTCAAGGGGGAGGAGGCATTATGATAGATACGAATATTTTCTTTGTTTTCAGGCAGTTAAGGTTCTAATGCTGACGTATTTCTTCCGATTTGGGCGGATAAAGCCCCAAAAGGCCCGCTTTTTCGGATAAAATGCGGGCCGAAGGCTTCGTTTACGGTCAGGCGCCGGCTGCTTCGACGACTTTTGCAGCGGCTTCTCTCATGTCGCCGCCGGTTATGATGTTGAGGCCGGATTCCGAGAGCATCTTCCTTCCGAGCTCGACGTTGGTCCCTTCGAGCCTTACAACCAGGGGCACCTGGAGCCCGACTTCCTTGGCCGCGGCTATTATGCCCTCGGCTATCGTGTCGCACTTCATGATGCCGCCGAATATGTTTACGAATATGGCTTTAACGTTCGGATTGCTGAGGATCATTTTGAAGGCCTGCGTAACCTGCTCGGTGCTGGCGCCGCCGCCGACGTCGAGGAAGTTCGCGGGCTCCCCGCCGTGGTGTTTTATGATGTCCATCGTCGCCATTGCGAGGCCCGCGCCGTTAACGAGGCAGCCGATGTTGCCGTCGAGCTTAACATAGCTGATGCCCCATTTCTTGGCTTCGAGCTCGGTCGGGTCTTCCTCGTCCGGGTCGTGGTACTTTTCGATGTCGGGGTGCCTGAAAAGGGCGTTGTCGTCGAAGTTCATCTTCGCGTCGAGCGCTATGAGGTCGCCCGATTTGGTGAGTATGAGCGGGTTTATCTCCGCGAGGGAGCAGTCCTTGTCTGTGAAGAGCTGGTAGAGCGCGGAAACGAATTTCACGGCCTTGCCCACGCTCTTTCCTTCGAGCCCGAGGAAATACGCTATTTTCCTGCACTGAAAGGGCTGAAGGCCTACTACCGGGTCTATATATTCCTTGAGG
>JAGVLR010000243.1 GCA_020054175.1 Candidatus Dadabacteria bacterium | reverse complement strand
GACGGTTTTTTTCTAACGATCATGATAAATTAGTTTTATCTATTCGGTGTGAATTTGCAATAAATATTTAAATGAATTATACAAGGTCGGCTTTGCTGTCTGGCGGTTTTAACCTGTTAGGAGTAATCGGGGAATGATGATAAAAACAGCCGGTGTAACAATAATGAAGACGGGCCCTTGTCCCCGTACCGGTCGTTCAGGATCGGAGGGGACAAGAGCTCGTCTTCGGTCAAACTCGGTTCAAAGCGGCCTCACTTTACGAGGTTCGCCTCTTTCATTCTTTTGATACCTTCGTCGATGTCCTCATCGGAGCAGGCATACGTTACCCTTATGTATCCCTCACCCTGGCTGCCGAAGGCTGTACCTGCGACGACAGCGACTCCGGCTTTCTCTACCAGCAAGTCGGTATATTCCTGAGAAGTGTAGCCGGTGCCGGTGATGTCAGGGAAGGCGTAGAACGCGCCGTCCGGAACGTCGCACTTGATGCCGGGGACGGAGTTAAGCCCGGCGATCATCCTGTCGCGCTTCTGCTTGAGAAGGGCTGTCTTCTCGACTGTCCAGTCCTGGGGCCCGCTGATGGCGGCGTACGCGGCCTTCTGTATGAAAGCGGCGACGTTCGTTATCGAATCCTGGAGGAATATCGAGAGCTTGTCTATAACCGGTACAGGCGCTACAGCCCAGCCTATCCTCCACCCGGTCATAGCATATGTTTTAGAGAATGTGTCTATTACTATTGTCCGCTCTTCCATTCCCGGAACGGCGGCAATGGTCTTATGGGGCTTGCCGAATGTGACGTGCGAGAATATCTCGTCGGATATAACCATCAGGTTAGGATGCCTGAAGCACATCTCGGCTATTGCCTCGGGGTTCTCCACGAGGTGGCCGTTGGGCCTCTTCGGGGTGTTGATGATGAGAAGCTTCGTCTTGGGCGTTATCATCGATTCGAGCTTCTCGAGGTCGAACTGCCAGTCGGGCTTTGTAAGCGGTACGTGCTTGATGTTCGCCCTGACGTATTTGGCCCAAACCTCGTCCGGCGGATAACCGGGATTCGGGAAAATAACTTCGTCCCCTTCTTCGAGGAAGGTGAGGAGCGACATTGTAAGCGCGTGCTTGGCGCCTGCGGTCACAATGACCTCTTCCGCTTTCGTCTTCCTTCCGAACTTCGAGGTTTCAGCTGCTATGGCTTCCCTGAGCTCCGGCAGACCGGGGCCCGGATCGTATCTTACGTATCCGTCCTTGAGCGCCTGTATCGTGGCTTCGAGCACATGGTCTGGCGTATAGAAATCTGGACCCTGATAGTCGCCCTTCTCGAAGTGGATAATTTTATTGCCGGTCTTCTTTTCGAGATCGCGGGCTACTCTCATGCTGGCCCACTGTTTGGGCGGCACAAAGTGGCTTATCTTGGAACTGAACGGGTATGAAACTGCCATTTGTAATACCTCCTTAAATTGGTGAATGATTTACACGCTGCTTATACAGCTCCGAAAGCGGGTTTTTCGTAGCGAGGGTCCAGGATTCCCTCTGAAATCATCGAAAACACCTCTTCGGCTATTTCTCCTGCACTTTTATCTGTATGGTAAAAAAACATTACCGACCGCACGAGCCCGAAAATAATGAGCGCGGTAAGCTCGGTGTTGACCGGCCGGAAAGATCCTTCGTTAATACCCTTTTCCAATATTTTCTGATAAAACCTGACGCCTTTCACGCGCCAATGCTCTGTGAATTCGTAGTGTTCCCTGATGAGATGTGTCTCGTCTCTGCTGAGAATCCTGAGAACATCCAGATTTTCCAGGTAGAACTTGAATATGAGCATTAGCATTTTTTTAAGCTTCTGGGGAGCCGGATCCTTTTTTGCTATCTCCTTTTCGAGAATCGACTCGATTTCTTCGTAGGTTTCTTCCAGTATTTCGAGATAAAGATTTTCCTTGGATTCGAAGTAGAGGTAGATCGTGCCCTTGGCTACGCCAACCTTCTCCGCGATCTGGTCCATCGTCACGTCGTGGTAGCTCTTCTGCGAGAAAAGATTTGCCGCTACTCTGATAATCTCTTCCTTTCGAGTAGGCTTGGCTACCTGAGTTTTTCCCATACGAACCCGTCCTTTTCTTGATTTCTGCGCTTTAGCCATTTGTTTGTGACCCTAACCCCAAAGACTGAACTGACTAGTCAGTCATGAGGATATTAGTATATCTAAAATTTTTTGTCAAGCGCTTTTTTTCGGCCCCTGAAAAAATATGTTCATAGCCGGGCAGGTAGGGAAAACCAATGTGTGAGCGCCGCTCTTGGAGCAGGAGCGTGGTTTAAGCCTTCCCGGGCTTGGATTTTTTCGTGTCGTGATGATAGAATAAACACTCAAAAACCGGAGGAGAAAATGAAAGCGACAAGTTTTCTATTGATAATATTGATGACAATAAGCGCGGGTATTGGCGCATGCGGCCAGTCCGGAGAAAAGAACGAGGGAACCACTGCCGATTCCGGTAGCGCCTCCCCCGAAAGCATTGTCAAAGAGGCCGAAGAGGAGGCCGAAAAGGCCGGGGACGGCGCAGTCGAAAAAACCGAGGAGCTTCATAAGGAACAACTCTCGAGGCTTGAGAAAAAAGCCCCCGAGGAAATGGCGAAGGAGCTCTGGAAGCTCATAGAGACCGAACAATACAAGATAAACTGGAAACAGCACAAGGCCGAAGGCACTACCTCGGACGAGTCGCTTGTAACTTATTTAAACCCTATAGCGGAGAAAGCGATCGAAAGCAGAATGACGCCCCTCCCTCCGGGCTCGATTATAGTCGAAGAGCTGTATGACGAGGCCAAGGTGCTCAAAACCATAAACGCTGTAATTAACCTCGGCGGCGGGAAGCCGGAAGGGGGCTGGTTCTTTGCACAGTACTCACACGACGGAAAAATCCTGAAAGCAGCCGAGATGGGTCAGGGGATGAGCGCACCGCATTGATCCCCCGCGGGCCGGTTTTGTTCGAGCTGTAAAATGACGGCGGCTCCCCGGGGGGGTAACTGCGCCGCTGCCGGCCCGGGGACTTTCATAATCCTGAAGACATTCCGAATGCGGCCCGGCTGCCTGCCGGGCCGCGGCATTTCCACCGCTTCGTTCTGGTATACTAATGTCCTGAGACAGGCCTTTTGAGAGGGCATCCCCGGCGCTTTCCAACGCAAATAATTATGAACAAAAAGAAGACTATATTATCTCTTCTGCTGAGTTATAAATATTCATTTCTCGCCGGGCTCCTCGCCCTATCTATCGTCGACCTCTGCCAGCTCTCGATCCCCCTCGTCATAGAGCGCGTCGTGGACGCACTCACACTGGAAGGGGCCGGCTTCAACGACATTTCGAAGTACGGGCTGATAATGGTCGGCATCGCTGTTACGATGTCGATATTCAGATTCTTCTGGCGCTATTTCATAATGGGGGCGGCGAGGAAGATAGAGCAGTCGCTCCGGAACGAATTCTTCGCACACCTCCAGGGGCTTCAGTTCGACTTTTTCTCCCGTAAAAAAGTCGGCGACCTCATGGCGCATACCGTAAACGATATCGAGACGCTTAAATTCGCCTGCGGGCTCGGGGTTCTCATAGCATACGACGGGATATTCCTTCTCGTATTCATATTCGGCGCGATGCTTTACATCTCTCCGATCCTGACGCTCTACGCCTTCATTCCGTTTCCTATACTCGCTTTCATCATAATAAAATTCGGCAACATGATAGAAGAGAGATTCCAGAGGGTGCAGGATTCCTTCTCCGAGCTTACGGAGAGCGCGCGTACGTCGATATCGGGCATAAAGGTTGTAAAGGCGTTCGTGAGGGAGAAGGAGGAGGCCGGGGATTTCGGTAATGCGAGCTCGGATTACCTGGACAGGAACCTAAGAGTCATAAAGATATGGGGCGTCTACCAGCCGGTAATCACCTTCCTGGCCGGAATTGCGACGGCCATCTTTCTCTGGCTCGGCGGGGTGAAGACGATAACCCTCGACATAACCCTCGGCAACTTCGCCGCAATACTCCTTTATCTCACGATGCTCACGTGGCCGATGATGGCCATGGGATGGGCTGTCGACATAATAAAGAGGGGTAACGCCTCGCTTAACAGGATTAACGACATACTCCTCGAAACCCCGCAGTCGGTCACAGAAACGGGCACGCTCGACGTCGATATCAAGGGTGACGTCGAATTCAGGAATTTAAATTTTTCATATAACGGAAAAAGAGTTCTCAAGGACGCGTCGTTCAAAATCCCGAGAGGATCCGCAGTGGGAATAACCGGGGCGACAGGCTCGGGGAAGAGCACTCTCTTTCAGCTTCTGACGAGGGTCGAGGAGCCGCCTTTCGGGACTGTCTTCATCGACGGCGTAGACGTTCGCGAGATAAAGAAAGAGAGCCTCAGGAAGGGGGTCGTCTACGTCCCGCAGGAGACGACTGTTTTCAGCGGGACTGTACGGGACAACATATCCTTCATGAATCCCGCGCTCACGGATGAAGAAATAGAAAATGCAGCCAGGATCGCCGAAATTTACGATGATATAATGGAATTTCCGGGAGGCTTCGACGCGAGGGTCGGCGAGAGGGGGCTTACGCTATCGGGAGGGCAGAGGCAGAGGATAGCGCTCGCCCGTGCGCTCCTTTTAAAGCCCGCCGTGCTGATACTGGACGACGTTTTTTCATCGCTCGACCTCAGGACGGAGAGCCTCGTTTTAAGGAACCTCCGAAGAGAGATGAAGGGCAGGACCCTCCTCGTTATATCCAGCAGGGTGCCGTCGATAAGCGGTTTCGATTCCGTGGCTGTATTCGAAAAGGGGAGACTCGTCGAGAGCGGCGTGCATACGGAGCTCATGCAGAAAAACGGGATTTACGCCGGGCTCTACAGAATTCAAACCTTCGAAACGATCTGATCGTCCCCGAATGAATCCGCCCCATCGCGTTTACACGCCGAGCTTTTGAGCGAGGTCGACTATATCTTCGGCCACAACGTCGAATTCTTCCGGCGAGGCCGTATCCGCTTTCCCGTCCGGGCCGAATTCCAGCGGCCGCGATATGAATGCCGTCTTTAAGCCGAAGCCCCTGGCCGCTTCGAGGTCATCCCTGTGCGCCGCTGTCATCATGACCTCGCCAGGATCGAGACCGAGGAGCGAGGCCGCCATGAGATAAACTTCCCTGTCGGGCTTGTAATGCCCGGCGAGCTCGGACGAGAGGACGCAGTCCCAGACCAGCCCG
>JAGVLR010000194.1 GCA_020054175.1 Candidatus Dadabacteria bacterium | reverse complement strand
CTGCCTATCGGGATCATCGCGTCGATAGCCTTGATGCCGGTCTGAAGCGGCTCGTGAACCGACTGCCTGTAAACGACGCCCGGAGCCTTGATTTCGATCGGTTTCGTCTTGACGGACTTTATCTCGCCCTTTCCGTCTATCGGCTGGCCGAGGGAGTTTACCACCCTTCCCTTCATGTCGTCGCCGACGGGGACTTCGGCGATCCTGCCCGTCCTCTTTACGATGTCGCCTTCCTGTACTTCCTTGTCCTCGCCGAAGAGGGCTATACCGACGTTGTCTTCTTCGAGGTTGAGGACGAGCCCCATGATGCCGCTCGCGAATTCGACGAGCTCGCCGGCCATCGCGCGGTCGAGCCCGTAGGCCCTCGCGATACCGTCTCCGACGGATATCACGGTCCCGACTTCGGAAGTCTCGATCTTGGTTTCGTAACCCTTGATCCGGTCCCTTAGTATCTGACCTATTTCTTCAATCTTGATTTCCTGCATATTTCTTCGCTCCTTGTAAAAGTAGAAGGCTTTCAGGACCGCGTGAGAGCGCCCTTTATCCTCTCAAGCTGGGTCTTTATACTACCATCGAACACCCTATCTTCAACCTTGGCGATAATCCCTCCGACTATGGAAGGATCGACTTTCGTCGTGATGTCGATACTGCCGCCGGCGGCTTTCTCCAGTGCCGATTTAATCCTGGCCAGCTCTGCATCCGACGGTTCGGACGCGAGCACGACTTCGGCCATAATCCTGCCCGACGCCTTGCGTAATTTTCTCAAAACAGTTTGTTCGGTTTGTATTAGCGACTTAAGCTTGTCGAGCTCGAGCGCAAGGACGAGAAAGTTCTCTGTCAGCTTGTCGTAGCCCCTTTTCGAGCTTATGTCGTTTATTATTCCTTTCCTTTCCCCGAATTCGAATGTCGAGCTCAAGAGAATGTTCTTCACCTCTCCCGCGTTCCTGAGAACGCGGAAAAAATCTTCGAGGTCGGAGGTTGCTTTATCGAGCTTCCCCTCCTGGCGCGCGCTTTCGGTGAGCGCCTCGGTGAGGTCTCTCAGTGTTGCGATTGATGCCATTTTTCGTCCTCTATGTTTTTAGTGAAATCGGAGATCATCTTTTCCCTGTCGGCCGCGCCGAGGCTGCCGGCGATAAGGCTCCTAGCGTGGGCGAGCGCGAGGTCGGCGACTTCCGACCGTATCTCTCTCTTCGCCCTTTCGGTCTGAAACGTTATGGAATCGGCGGCTTCCTTTTTCATATTTTCGGAAGCGGCGTTCGCGACCCGGAGTATTTCATCCCTTTCTTTCTCACCCTGGGTCCGGAGGCTTTCCTTTATGGAGCCTATTTCTTTTTCTATACCATCGAGTCTCTTGGAATATTCGTCGTAACGCGCTCTTGCTTCCGTTATCGTCTTTTCGGCTACATCTATCTCGTGCCCGATGCTGTTCCTCCTCTCGACGAGGAAGTTCTTCACAGGGGTCTTCATGAAATAAACGAGCACGAGAAGAAGAATCAGGAGGTTTACCGCGTGCTGGCTCGCGAAGCTCCAGTTGAATTCGTTCTGGTGCTCGGCGGCCGCCGTGAGTAGAAAATTTATTATTCCGAATTCGGTCATGCTCCGGCCTCCCTGCCGAGAATTTTAGAGGATATTTCCTTCGCTAAAAGCTCGACGTCTCCGCCCAGCTTCTGCTTTATGGATTCGGATTCGGCCTCGAGCTTCTTCTTGGCTTCTTCTATAAGAGAAGAGGTTTCTTGTCTCGCCTTTGAAACGATGCCGGTGGCGGCGTCCTGCGCTTCCTTCACTATGCGCGACCTTTCTTCCTGCGCATGCGTTCTCGCATCGGCGAGACGGACTTCATATTCCTCTATTATCGCCTTGACCCTGGCTTCGAGCTCTCTCGCCTCTTCCATCGTTCCCTTTGTCAGCCTGTCTCTACGATCCATGAGATTTAAGAACGGCTGGAAGACGAGTGTGTTTAATATGAATATCGCCGCGATGAATATGACGACCTGAATGAACACCGTGTAGTTGACGCTGAGAAGGTCCCCTGAAGCCGCGCTCGCATTGGCCGCCGTAAGCAGCAGGAGCCCGAGGGGCGCAGTCATCTTAAAGCCTGTAAGCTTCATAAGTTATATCTCCTTTTACCTAATGCTTATGCGTACCCGCTATTCGACTACGCTTTCCTTCGAAAGCTATTAACGCGGTTAGCATAACCATTGCGGTCATCGCCGAAAAATCTCTGGATCTGAAAACCCCTTACGCAAGCCCCACCTGCGCAGAAATAAGACCCGTTCCCCCCATGGGCGTCATATCGGAACCTGCGGAAAACCCGCCAATCCCCTTCTGGAGCATGTCCAGCCCGGTAACAAATTTACCCACTGCAGCGGCAATGAAAAGTACCCCGGCAATCATGACGGCTTCAAAACCGGTTTCTGCGAAAAGGTAGAACGAGCCGGACGGCGCGCCGGGCGCCGCGGCAAAAGATAAAATCAGTGCAGAAGCGATGACAAACCTGTCTACCGGGTACCGAACTGCTTCTCCAAGGCTCATTAAGGACTTATTTCCTCAAGGGTAAAAATTTTGAAAAATCGTAAGTATTTAACATGAAACGGGGGCCCTGTCAAACGACTCGCCGATATGCAGGCGGCCTCCCCGGGAAAGACCTTCGGCAATGCAGTCATGATCATGCCGCCGCCGGCCGGATTGCATATACACTCGCAGCTTCACCGGCTCCCTTGTTCGAGCGCGTATTTATCGAGCTCAATGTCGAGCTCCGTCCGGACGCCGATTGCATGAAGCGCCTCGTTCGCCTCCTCCAGGCTTCGGGTGCCGGACACCTGCCTCGAAAGGACCGATAATTTTTCGTAGAGGATTCCAGGAGAAAAGTAATAAGTGACCGTCGACGATATCGAAAGGCTTACATGCCGCCTCCCGCTCCTGATATTCGTCTCGACGAATTCCCCTTTTGCGAGAAGAACGGGCATCCGGCTCGCTTCCGTAGGGACGACCGCGATAACTCTTTCCATAATTTCCAGCGCCTCGGGAGTAATGCCCCAGCTTCCGAGAAGCCCCCCTTCCATCGCCAGCACCTTCATCGAATCTTCGAGCTCGTCCGCGGTAAGCTCGCCGTCGCTTCCGTAGCCGAAGAGGCCGAGAAATGCCGGCATCTCCTTTTCAATGATGTAAAACGCCGCCGTCATTATGGAATCCGCGAGCGGGCTCATGAGCCCGGGCTCGTCCCCCCGGGAGAGTATATCGCCGCCGACGTCGATGCCGACGACGAGATCCGCCCCGAGCGTGCGCGCGGCGTCGAGTATCCCCTTCGCAACTACATCGGGGCCGCCGTGTATGTCTATGAGCAGGGTTTCCCTGCCTGTGACCTCGGCGACGCCCGCCTCGGCGAACCTCACGCCGGTGCTGGTGGCGGTATCCTTCCCCGCCCACCAGACGGCGTCGTTCAGCTTCCGGGCGTTAACCGTTTCCTCGAACGTTCTCGGGCCGGGCATGGGGTCTATGACGGACCTTTCCCACGACAGGCCGCCGAGTATGCATTCGACGCCGAACATGCCGAGTAAATCGGCAGTCGGTATGGTGCCGACCACGTCGCCGCCTCCGCCGACGCCGATCAAAATCGCCTTTTTCGCGTTTCCTATGATTCGTCTTATGCTATTTATGGTATTACCGCCCGTCAAATTAACACACCCCCGGAGAGTTCGGGCCGTATTTTCTGCCCGGAATTAATTTACAGGACGCAGGGGAAGTTTCAATCGGAGTGGAGCGAGGTGCTGCGAACGTATGAACGTTAAAGCGAATAAGCGATCCCCATCTTCTGTAAGAATTTGAAGCGCCGGGAGAAGAGAAGTAGCGTGATGGCCGGAGACCCGCGCCCGGCCCGGAGGCCGGGCGCGGGAGAAGAAGAATTTTATTCCGCTGCGAAGGCCATGCCCTGCCTTACCTGAAATATGGCCTGGTTCACGAGCTCGAGCGCCTGAACCCTGTGGCCGCCCTTGTCAGGAGACGAGACTTCGAGGTTAATGCGGGCTGAGTGGAGGTTTCCGAGCGCCTGCTCCATGTTCGGCTGGTAGCCCGGCTGGGCGCTTGCCGTCTGGAACAGATTGAACGAGCTCATTATCACGAAAGCGAACAATGCACCTGCGACAAAGGGAAGAGAGACTTTAAGAACCTTCGACATATTGAATCCTCCTGATTTTCGGGGTACGAGCGGCCGAAAGCACGCTCATCCGCCGATAATTTTAGCACCAAAAGGATTTCAATCGAAGACCCGGTTAGAGAACCGGATGAGATGTGTGATACGATGCGGCATAGTATAATCCGAACGTCCGTCCGGACTCGTTTCAAGGCCAGCCGTCAGCGTTTTACCTTAAACCCGGCCTTTTCCCTGTCCCAGGTGTCTTTTGTAATGCCATTGTCCCTGAGCTTGTTCTTCTGGACGCGCTCTGTCCCGGTTTTCGGAAGGGACACCTCGAACCTTATGAACCTCGGCAGCATGAAGGACGGCATCCTCGGCTCGAGATACTCTATCAACTTCCACGGGTCTACAGTCTTCCCCTTTTTCGCGACGACGACTATCATCACTTCGTCCTCGGCGTATCTCCCGCCCTCGGCCTTGATGCCGACTGTCGCGCATTCGTCGACCTCGTGGTGAGAGCTGACAATCTTCTCCACCTCGAACGAGCTTATATTTTCGCCGCGCCGGCGGATATAGTCCTTCACCCTGTCGACGAAGTATATGTATCCTTCCTCGTCCATTCTTCCGGCGTCGCCCGTGTGGAACCAGAAATTCCTGAAGTCCTGAACCGTCTTCTCAGGCATCTTGTTATAGAAATGGAGCATTATATTGGGCGTCCTCGGCCGGACTACGATTTCACCGATAGTGCCCCTCGGCACCTCTTCGTCCGTTTCCGGATCGACGACTTTTATTTCGTATCCCGGGGCCTCCTTCCCGCATGAGCCCACCCTGAACGGCTCGCCCGGGCGCATCCACGTGCACTGCCCTATCTCGGTGAGCCCATACCCTTCCATGAACTGAATATTAAACCGCTCCATGAACTGCTCGATTATGTCGTGAGGCGCGGGGGAGCCGAGTACGAGCTTAGTCTTGTGCTGCTTTTCCTCGGGGACGGGCGGCGTATTCCACATGAAATAGGCCATCGTGCCGACGATGTTGAACTTCGTCACGCCGTGGTCCTTTATCCATTTCCAGAACTGGCTCGCGCTGTACTTCTCCTCGACGACGACCTTCGCGCCTTTTATGAGCGCGGGGTAAACGGACATAACCATAGCGTTCGAATGATATAGAGGCAGGCAGGTGAAGCACACGTCGTCGGGGCCGACGTCCATGATTTCGGAGTAGTTCCTCGCGCTGGAGTAATCCGCCGCGCACGGCCTCATAACGCCCTTCGACCTTCCAGTCGTGCCGGAGGTATACATGAGGCGCGCGAAGTCCATGAATGTGACTTCCACATCGGGCTCCGAGGGCTTTCCTGAGTTTATGAAGGACGTGTACGAAGTCATCTTCCTGAATTTAAATCTCTGCCGGCCGAACTTTTCACTGCCGTCTCTCGTCCAGACGATCACGCGCTCGAGCTGCGGAATCTGTTCTGCGATAGGCACCATTCTGTCGAGGTATTCCTCGGCTACAAACAAAACGCGCGAATCGGAGCTGTCGATTATATACTGGAGGAAATCCATCTTGTAGGCGGTGTTTATGGGGACCATGACTATCCCCGCCTTCAGGATGCCGAACCATGTTATAACGTAGTCGTCCGAGTTCGGCATGTAGACCGAGACTTTATCCCCCTTCTTTATGCCTAGGGATAGGAGGGCGTTCGCGATCCTGTTCGCCTGTCTGTTTACGGCGAAGAAGCTGAGAGGTTTTTTATACCCGAACTGAAGGAAAGGCTTTTTCCCGAGCTTTTTGGCCTGCTCCCTTAAAATCCTGGGGAGGACCCAGTTCCTCTTGTCCTGCCCGACGTACCACTCGACGTTAAACTCCCCGTTCCGGCGTTTGTAGGTTATCGGGTGATGCAGGTCCCTCGTTTTCTTTCCATCGGGTTTTCCGGCCATTGTTCCCTCGCGAGCGGCGTCCGGAACCCGGAAACTGACCGGTACGGACGCGCAGAGCCCTCTCGTCGATTTTAGAAGTTCTACTTTATTTTTTTATCGGGAAAAGTCAAGCTGCCCAGTCAGTCGTTCCGCACCAAGGTTCTAGAACCCGTCGTTCGGGCCGAATTCTTCGGGCTCTTCGGGCTCTTCGGCCGGCGCGGGGCGCTTCTTTCCGAATAGCCACGCTACGAGAATACCGAGCCCGTAGAATATGACTATAGGAACGAACATGAACATCATCGATACGGCGTCCGTCGTCGGGGTAAGGATGGCGGCCACGATGGCGCTTATGAGAATAGCGTACTTCCACTGCCTTCTGAGCCATCCGCTCGTAACGAGCCCGAGCCGGGCAAGGACGAATACGACGAGTGGAAATTCGAATATCAGCCCGAATCCCAGAAGAAGCGCCATGAAGAACGAAAGGGCCTCCCTGATTGAGGGGAACGCCTTCACGTACTCGGACGAATATTCGTTCAGGAGAAACTGAAACGCCTTGGGAGCGGCGATATAGTAGCAGAACGCCGCGCCGAAGAGGAAAAAGAGCGTCCCGAAGGATATGAACGGTATGACTATCAGTTTTTCGTGCTTGTATAGCCCGGGGGCGACGAACTTCCAGATCTGGTAGAGAATAAACGGTATCGCACCGAACAGCGCGGCGAAGAAAGACACCTTCAGATACGTCATGAAGCCCTCGGCCGGCATCGTGAATATAAGAGAGCTTCCCTCGGGGAGGTTCTCTATGATAGGCTTCATGAGATAATTGAATATGTTCTCGGAATATGCGTAAGCCGGTATGAACACCGCGAAAATCGCGAGCACGCACCAGAGGAGCCTTCTTCTGAGCTCCGTCAGGTGGTCGAGGAACGACATTCTGCCTTCCTTGTTTATGCCTTCTTCGTTTATGCCTTCTTCTTCCATAATCAGGGCGTAAGCTTAACTTACTCGCGGCCTCTTCTCAATTTCAGCGCACCGGTACTTCCGTGAGGGGCTCGTCCGTACTGCCTTTCCCTCGGGTAGAGCATCCGTTTTGACGGCCGGAGCGGGGCCTGGCTTAAATTGACATTAATTAATCGCTCGCATATATTGTTATCCCGGTAAAATCAACCCTTCACAAATCTCGGAGGAAAAATTGAAAGTACTGATAACAGACGGTATGTCCAAGGAAGGCCTGAGCATTCTCGAAGCCGCCAAGGGACTTGAGCTCGACGTAAGGAAGAGCACCGCCAAGGAAGAACTTCTCGAAATCATAGGCAATTACGACTCAATAATAATAAGAAGCGCTACGAAACTCACGGCGGATCTCATAAACGCGGGAAAGAATCTCAAGGTAATAGGAAGGGCCGGGATAGGGGTCGACAACGTAGACGTCGACGCCGCTACCAAAAGGGGCATAGTCGTCATGAACACCCCCGAGGCGAACGCCATTACGACGGCCGAGCACACTATAACGCTCATGCTTTCACTCGCGAGGCAGATTCCGCAGGCGCATGCATCCATCATGTCGGGTAAGTGGGAACGCAACAAGTTCAAGGGAAGGGAGGTTTACGGGAAGACCTTCGGTCTGATCGGGCTCGGCAACATCGGCAAGCTCGTGGCCGAAAGGGCGCTCGGGCTCAAGCTTAACGTTATAGCTTACGATCCTTTCCTTTCCAAGGAGGCGGCAGACAGGCTTGGCGTCGAGCTTGTATCCCTCGACGATCTCCTTAAAAGGTCGGACATAATAACGATACACACGCCGCTCACTCCGGAAACGAAGGACCTGATAAACAAGGACACACTCAAGAAAACTAAAAAGGGCGTCATGATAATCAACTGCGCCAGGGGCGGCGTAGTCAACGAAAAGGACATAGCCGAAGCCATAAAATCCGGCCACGTCGGCGGATGCGCGTTCGACGTATTCGTGAACGAGCCGCCGGAAGAGGGCAACCCGCTGATGGAGCTCGGAGAGAACGTGGTTTTCACTCCTCACCTCGGGGCTTCGACGGAAGAAGCGCAGACGAAAGTCGGCCTCGCGATAGCCGACCAGATAGTCGACTTCCTCACTAACGGCGTCGTAAAAAATGCAGTGAACATGCCGTCTGTCAGCCTCGACGTGCTCAAGACCATAGGCCCCTATCTCACGCTCGCCGAGAAGCTCGGGAGCCTTCTGGGGCAGCTGTCGAAGGGCGGCATCAGGGAGATACAGCTTCAATACGACGGAGAGATATCGGAGCTCGATACGCGCCCGGTAACCGTCTCGGCGCTTAAGGGCTTCCTCGCGCCTATAATGGACGCCGTCGTAAGCCACGTCAACGCCCCTGTGATAGCGGAGGAAAGGGGTATAAAGGTAATAGAATCGAAATCTTCACAGGCTAAGGATTATACGAGCCTGATAACTATAAAGGTGAAAACGGACGAAGGCGAAAGCCATGTTTCGGGAGCGATTTTCGGCACTGAAGAGCCGAGACTCGTAGGAATCAACGGCCTCAAGATAGACGTCGTGCCGAGCGGATACATGCTCGTAAGCGAGAATAAAGACAGGCCGGGATTCATTGGCGCAATGTGCACGATGCTCGGGGACAACGGCGTGAACATCGGCCTCCTCCACCTCGGAAGAGAATCCATAGGCGGAAGGGCCATAGTGTTCACGAACGTCGACTCTCCGGTGCCGGACGAAGTCATACAGAAAATAGCGAATCTCCCGGACATCATATCCGTAACGCAGGTCAATATATAAATGATAAACAGACTCAGTCTGCCGCAGGGCGTCAAGGATTACACCCCCGAAAAGGCGGAAGAGCTCAGACGGACCGAAGAAGGGCTGCTTGAAGAATTCGCGAGGTGGGGCTACAGGAAAGTTATAACCCCGCTTTTCGAATACTTGGACCCCCTTTCGATAGGACTCGGAGACGAGCTCAAAAGCAAGGTAATGAAATTCGTGGACCCCTCGTCCGGGGATGTCGTGGCGCTAAGGCCCGACATCACGCCCCAGGTCGGGAGGATTGTCGCGACTCAGCTAAAGGACCACACGGCTCCGCTCAGGCTCTGCTATAACGGCAGGGTCGTCAGGTTCGAGGAAAAGAGCAGCGGCAAGGAGCGCGAGATATTCCAGGCGGGCTGCGAGCTCGTCGGGCTCGGCTCCGCCGAAGCCGACGCCGAGATCATAGCCCTCGGCATAAAATCCCTCGGAAAATCAGGCATCAAGAATATTGTGCTCGATATCGGACACACCGGCATATTGAGGCACCTTCTGGCGCAGACGGGCGACCACAGAAAAGACATCGAAGACGCCCTCAAGAAAAAAGACCAGGAAGCCCTTTCGCTGGCGATAAAGAAATCCAGGGCGGCAAAGCCGGTGAAAGACGCGATAAGCGTCCTCCCTTCTCTTTTCGGCGGGATGGAAGTTCTAAAGGAAGCGAAAAAGATACGCTCGATAAACAAATATGTAGTCGAGCTTGAAAACGTTATATCCGTCATCGGGGATTACCAGTCGGACTGCGATATAAACATAGATCTCGCCGAGATCAGGGGCTTTAACTACTACACCGGCGTAACGTTCGAAATACTCTCACGCGATATCCAGTCTCCCCTCGTAAGGGGCGGGAGATACGACGAGCTGATGGGGAAATACGGCCACGACGCGCCCGCTACAGGGTTTGCCGTCGACGTCGAATCCCTCCTCAGCCAGCACAGGCGCGACGGAGAGAATAACCAGATACACTTCGTCGTCATCCCCAAGAAGCCGGGCCTCCGCCGCGAAGCCATACGCCTCGCCGAATGGCTCCGGTCGAGCGGCTTTAAGGTTGTCCTCGATCTCAACCTCGACAAAGCCCAGATGGAGCTGAGGATAAAAGAAAACCGCGCCTCCAATTTCTACGGCGTGATTCTTCTCGAAACCCCGAGCAAGCTCAAGCTCATAGAATCGAGAAGAGGGGCCTGCAAAGAATTTTCGAACCTGGAAGAGCTGCTTAAGGGAGGTATCTGACCGTGCCCAACATAGTCGTAGTAGGCGCCCAGTGGGGCGACGAGGGCAAGGGAAGAATCGTCGATCTACTTTCTGAAGACCTCGACATCGTCGCACGCTATCAGGGCGGCAACAACGCCGGGCATACGATTGTCATAGGCGAAGAGAAGGTCATTCTCCATCACCTGCCTTCCGGCATACTCAGGGAAAACAAGCTTTCCGTCATAGGAAACGGCGTCGTCATAGACCCGGGCGTTCTCCTCAGGGAAATAACGGGCCTCCGAACTGCGGGATACAGGGTAGATTCCGGGAACCTCAAGATCAGCGACAGGGCGCACGTCATAATGCCCTACCACAGGGAGATCGACGTCGCGCGTGAATCGTTAAAGACAAAGGGCAAGATAGGCACCACGGGCAGGGGTATCGGGCCCGTTTACGAGGACAAAGCGGCGCGGAGGGGAATAAAGCTCGCCGATCTCATAGATCCCGAATGCTTCTCCGAAAGGCTCGCAGACGTCCTCGAAGAAAGGAATGCTTATCTCACGAAAGTTCTCGGAAGGGAGCCGCTCTCCTTCGACGAGATTTACGCGGAATATTCGGAATACGGAAAAATATTGAAAGAATTCTCCTGCGACGTTTCGGGTCTCCTCAACAAGGCCATATCCGATGGCAAACAGGTTCTCTTCGAAGGCGCGCAGGGCGCCCTTTTGGACGTCGACCTCGGAACCTATCCTTATGTTACGTCGTCGAGCGCGAGCTCGAGCGGCGCGTGCACCGGCACCGGAGTAAGCCCGACGAAGATCGACATCGTCCTCGGCGTCGCGAAGGCGTATGCGACGAGGGTGGGCGAAGGGCCGTTTCCGTCAGAAATTCACGGCGAAGCGGGCGTACAGTTAAGGGATGCAGGCGGCGAGTACGGGTCCACGACGGGAAGACCGAGGAGATGCGGCTGGTTCGACGCCGTCGCTCTAAGATATGCCGCCACGACCAACGGCATAACGAAGCTCGCCATAACGAAGCTCGACGTGCTTTCCGGCTTCGAAACCATCGGAATATGCGTGGGGTACAGGTATAAGGGCCAGATGCTTACGGACTTTCCGTCGAACTGCACGGCGCTCGACGGATGCGAGCCCATATACGAGGAAGTCCCCGGGTGGAGCGAAGACGTATCCGATGTCACGGAATTTGAAAACCTTCCGCCTCAGGCCAGGAGTTATATAAGGAAGATAGAGGAGCTTACCGGGGTCGATATTTATGCGGTTTCGCTCGGCCCGTCGAGAGAGAAGATACTGTTTCTTTCCGAGCTTGCGTGAAGATTTTTTTCGGGGTTTGCCTGAAAAATCCTAATCGAATTCGAATTCCCTGACCCAGTAAGTCAGATTCGGGCTCCAGCCTTCAAGACACACGGCGTCTATCCTGCTGTAGAAATAAGGTCCTGTCGTTTGGAACTGCTTTCTGAAAAGGCCGGTAACTTTTAAATAATCCCCTTCCACGATCGGGGCCTCGCCCTTTACGAAAACGTCTATGCCGATGCCCTTTCTGTCGGCGATCATGAAGGTGGTATAGAGCTCCTCTTCGCCGTATTCGTTCACGCCGTGGGATTCATAGCGGAGGTTCCACACCTTTCCTATAACCTCGACGCCCGACATATCGTAGGCGTCCGGGCTTGCCAGAATGGAGGCTATGGCAATGTCCTGTGCAGGAAGAGCGGATTCGGGGTTTTGCCATTCCCTGGCGCAGCCGGCGCTGAAGACAAGCAAAGCGGCTGCGAAAAGGGCTTTAAAGGTTCCTTGCATTAATAATTCCTCCGGTGCGTGGGTGTTGACCGATAGAGAATTATAACACAATCCCTAGGAATTTTTCTCATAAGCCTCGATAATTTTTCTAACAAGGGGATGCCTTACCACGTCATTCTTCGAGAAATAGACGAAGGATATGCCTTCTATATTCTTTATGAGGGCTTCGGCTTCGAGGAGGCCAGACTTTTCGCTGGCCGCGAGGTCGACCTGCGTCGTGTCTCCGGTTATTACGGCCTTCGAGTTGTATCCGAGCCTCGTAAGGAACATCTTCATCTGGGTGGAAGTCGTATTCTGGGCCTCGTCCAGGATCACGAACGCGTCGTTGAGCGTCCTCCCCCTCATGAACGCGAGCGGGGCGATTTCGAAGGCCCCTTTCTCGAGCAAGCGGGAGGCCTTGTCGTAATCCATCATATCGTAGAGCGCATCGAGAAGAGGACGGAGATACGGGTCGACTTTCTGCGACAGGTCGCCCGGCAGGAATCCGAGCTTTTCCCCGGCCTCGACCGCGGGCCGCGTGAGGACTATCCTGTTCACCTCTTTATTCACGAAGGCCGAAACGGCCATCGCCATCGCGAGGTAGGTCTTGCCCGTACCGGCGGGGCCTATGCCGAAGACTATGTCGTGTTTTCTTATCGATTCGATGTATAGCTTCTGGGTGATGCTCTTGGGAGCGATTATCTTCTTTCTCGTCGAAACGCAGACGGTGTCGAGGAATATATCTTCGAGCCTTATCTTGCCCTCGTCGATAACCCGCGCGGCGAGCTCTATGTCGGCCGGGTCGAGCACGTAGCCCTTTTCGAGAAGCCCGTAAAGCTCCTTGAAAAACCTGAAGGCGGAATCTACCCCCGGAGAGTCGCCCTCGAGGCTCAGCTTGCCGCCCCTCGCATGGACCCTTATACCGTACCTGTTCTCGACCTCTTTCAGGTTTTCGCTCTGCTCCCCGTAAAGCTCCTTCACGAGGTTATTGTCCCCGAACTCTATGTCCCTCACGACGCCGTTTCCTGCCGATATAGTTTCCTGCATTTTATGAGAATACCCCTCCTGTGAGGCGGCGGACAGCCGCGGATATTTTCAAATCCAAAACGTATATCT
>JAGVLR010000024.1 GCA_020054175.1 Candidatus Dadabacteria bacterium | reverse complement strand
GGCGGGCAGGATGTATCACACCGAAGCCCGGAGCATTACTTTCAATGCCGAAGAACTCCCTCCAGGCGCACACGTGGTTAAGTTCGAATGGCGGAGCAGCATTACCGACGTCGTCGCCTCGGCCGAGATGTTCGAGTGGTCCATAGTCGTGAGGACCGAAACGAACGATTCCGACGAAAGCTTCTTCGACGTCGTCTCCCAGAATAACTTCGAGAGCTCCGGCGAAGACTGGTATAAGCCGATCGGCAATCTTTCGACGAAAGTCAGCGTGAAGGAGGTCTCCGACATAGCCGTTACGTTCAGCGGAGAGCTCGCGGGCTACGGACTCATATTCGTGGCACCAACGATAAACGGCAATCCCGTCACCGACCAGGAAGTGATTCTCTACTACCCGACTCTCACGTGCCCGGACGCCTCCTGCGGTAATCCACAGGCGACAGATTCCGGCGCTGCGAGCTACACGTTCGGGCTAAAGAACGTTATACCGAGCGAGGAGGCCTACGAAATAGGCGTTGCGTACCGTGTGCTACAGGCCGGCGCGAGCACGAAGGGCTCGGGACTCATCGGAGGCTCGAACCTGATCGTCGAGAAAAAGCTTAGGGTTGGCCCCTACCTCGCCGTAGGGCCTAACATGGGGCGCGGCTCCAAAAAATTCGAATGGATACTCGAGCCGGTATACGGAACGAGGAATCTTCTGACCGTGATAATCGACCCTGAAGGCGGCGTCAACTCCAAGTTCGAGGAGCAGATAGACGACTCTTTCAACGCCGACGCCAACAGCTTGAAGGACTACTTCCTCGTCGTGTCTGGAGGGAGGCTGGAAATAAAGAAGGCCGCGACGCTCGGAACGTACGAGGCGGAGCATGCGGGTGAGCTTACGGACGGCGAGGAATATTACAAGAACGGCAAGAATTTCGACTGCGACGCCGGAGCGGAGTTTAATTCCAGCACGAACGCACTTCACGCCGAGGCCCTTCTAAACGCCGAAGACGAGTTCGACTTCAAGCAGTACGATACGAACAACGACGGCATTATAGAGCCCTCCGAGCTTGCGATCATAATAGCCATAGCGAGGGATTCGAACTCGGGCTCGTCGATTAACACCTCGTTCAAGCCTTACTGCAGCGGCGATACTTTCACAGTAGACGGCATGGAAATCGCGGAGACCGTTCATCTGAACGTGATCTACGAGGCCAGCGGTCTTTCGGACGAGCAGAAGACCGAGAACATGATGGTGGGAATACACGAGCTGGGGCATCACATCCTCGGGTTCGACGACCTCTACGGCAGATACAAGGGCGTTCACGACGGCACGAACTTCACGCAGCTCCTGGAATTCCAGGACGACTGTCCGGACGACCTCGGGCCGGGAGAGACCTGCCAGAACCGCTTCGTGAACACCGCACCGCACATGATTTCGTTGATGACGTACAAAACGGGCTATTATACCTCGACCACTCACATCGACGGATTCCACAAGCTTCATCTCGGCTGGGTCCTGCCTTCGATACTCGAAGAAAAGGATGAGTACGAGCTCGCGGACGTCAAGATGAGCGAAGACGTGTACGTTCTTCCCAGAAGGAGCGACGACGCGCGCGAATACGTGCTCCTGGAGTCGAGATTCGAGGAGCCGCTCATCAATGCCCCTCTCTACGACTACAACATCAACGACGACGGGCTTGCCGTGTATCACGTGATCGAGCCGGGTCCGACGTGTCAGTCCGCCATCGGTGCAGGCGCTCCGGACTGTAAGCCGATGATACCGCCCGCATGCACGGCGGAGGGGATATGGTATCACAAGCACGGGAGCAACTTCGCCCGCCTCGGGCTCAGGCTGATCCAGCCCGACCTCGCACACGTTTACGACAAGGACGTAAACGATTCCGGTAACGACTACGCTGAATTCCAGGAGCTACTGTTCGGATCGTGGGCCGGGGTGGACCTTCTCGACGAAGGCACGCTCGAATGCACGAACAATATAGGCGATCCGCTCCCTGCCGGCAGCCAGCCGCTCTTAAGGTGGGTAGACGGCTCGAAGAGCGGATACAACCTCCTCGGAATAACGACGAGCGGCGACAGCGTAACGTTCCTACTCACCGTAAACTGAGGCCGGGAACGCAGGATTAAGAAAGACGCCATTCTATACACCTCTCTCTTATACTCTCCCTAACCCGGCGTCCCTCGACAGGGATGCCGGGTTTCTTCTTTAAGACCCTGAACCTTTTCCGGAAGCGCAGTTACTAACCTTTCAAACGCGGTAAAAGGGAGGGTAGAGAGATGAAAGACCTGGCGATAACGGTGATAGCGATTCTGGCGATTGTAGCGGTTGCCAATACGAAGCAGGTGGATATGCAGTCGGGGTTTGGAGGGGCTCAGGTCGTAAATCTCGCCGAAAGGGGTTTCATCGGAGATGACCTCCCGACAGATGCGGTAGTCAACCTCGACGACGAACAGGAAATTTCACAGTACGAGGAAACGACGGCTTACACTGATGACGCCGATTTATACGATGCGATAGACGAAGGCTCATTGAGGACGGCAGTGCTCAAATAAGCAGTTAAAGATGGAGGAGGATGGCCGGCCTTAACCCGGGCAGGCTCGTTAACGGTCCCCGGCTCTCTTCGGGTAAAGAGGGCCGGGGATTTTTTTGTCGGGATG
>JAGVLR010000005.1 GCA_020054175.1 Candidatus Dadabacteria bacterium | reverse complement strand
TTTAACGTCCCTCACGGCGGCGACGCCCATCAGCTGCCCCCTTGCCTGAAACCCGGAGCCGAATATGCCGACGTTGCCGACGTCCCCGCGCGCCATGTGTTTAGTCGCGACGCCGGTCGCGGCGCCGGTTCTCATCATTCCCAGGTGATTGGCATCGATTATAGAGAGGAGCTTTCCGGTTTCGAGTTCGTGGAGGAATACGCGGAACTTGGCCCCCTGACTCGACGTCGTGTACGCCTTGTAGCCCATGACGCCCAGGTAAGGAAGCGCGCCCGCGAGGAAGTGCAGCATGGCGGATGGGGTCCTCACCCTCTGCCTCGGATGGTTGATAGCGCCGCCGAGCCCGTCCTGCCTGAACATCTCCTCGATCACGCGGACGGCGTCCGGCATCTTAAGGACCTGCTTCACGTCGTCTTCGCTCAGGAAAAGAACCATGGAGCATCCACCGTAAACCGGTTTAAAGCCTAATTCTAACACCTGTCGCAAATCTTTGTAAAGGAACCGGCCCCTCCCCCGCCGCTGTGTACCCCTCCCCTCTCCCGGCCTCCCGAGGATTGATTTCACGTCCGGCGCGGGTAAGCTAGAATCGGCCCCGGACACAACTATGAGTTCCAACGACAGTGAGCGGACGAAGGAGTCCGGCACCGGGTTCCATGCGGTCACATTCCGGGAGGCCCTCCTGGTATGGGTGAGGGTAGCTCTCCTCAGCTTCGGCGGCCCGGCAGGGCAGATAGCCGTCATGCACCGCATCCTCGTCGAGGAGAAGCGCTGGATAAGCGAGAGCCGTTTCCTCCACGCGCTGAATTACTGCATGCTCCTCCCCGGCCCCGAGGCCCAGCAGCTCGCGACCTACGTCGGCTGGCTCCTCCATAAAACAAAGGGCGGCCTCGTAGCGGGCATACTGTTCGTCCTTCCCGGGTTCATCTCCATACTCGTCCTCAGCATTCTCTACGCCTCCTACAGTCAGTCGACATTCGTCGAGGCCCTCTTCTTCGGCATAAAGCCCGCTGTCATGGCCATCGTCGTCGAGGCCGTGATACGCATAGGAAAGCGCGCGCTCAGGAACAACGTCATGGTCCTTCTCGCGGCGGCGGCGTTCGTCGCGATATTCTTCTTCAGGGTCCCTTTTCCGCTCATAATCCTGTGCGCCGGCTTGATCGGCTTCATAGGCGGGCGGCTGGGGAAGGACGGAATTTTCAACATCGTAAAAGAGGAGACCGAAGACGCCGCAAACGGGAACGGGTTCGTGATCACGACAGCCGTCGCAAGCCACACGCCGCCGTCGACCGCGCGCGCAGTGAAGCTCATCACGATAATGTCTCTCCTGTGGCTCGGACCCGTCATTATACTCGCTGCGGTGTTAGGCAGGCACAGCGTCTTCGTGGAGGAGGGCCTCTTCTTCAGCAAGGTGGCGGTCGTAACGTTCGGCGGCGCCTACGCCGTCCTCGCCTACATCACTCAGCAGGCGGTGAGCACATACGGCTGGCTCAACCCGGGCGAGATGCTCGACGGCCTCGGCATGGCCGAGACGACTCCCGGCCCGCTCATACAGGTCGTTCAGTTCGTCGGATTCATGGGGGCATACAGGAACCCGGGGCCATTCGACCCCGTGACGGCTGGCGTAATCGGCTCCGTCGTAACAACGTGGGTAACGTTCGTGCCCTGCTTTCTCTGGATATTCCTCGGCGCGCCTTACATCGAGAAGCTCCGGGGAAACAAGGCCCTTGGAAGCGCACTTTCCGCCATCACGGCGGCGGTAGTCGGGGTGATACTCAACCTCGCCGTCTGGTTCTCGATTCACACAATGTTCGGCGAAGTGAACGATGTGCGGACTTTGGGTATGACGCTCCACGTACCCGTCTGGGAGACGGTCAACCTTGCGTCGGTCGCTATAAGCACGGGAGCCTTCGTCCTCATATTCCTCTTCCGCCTCGGCATGATTCCGACCCTGGCGATATGCGCCGCTCTGGGGCTGGCTTATCACTACCTGGTAATATAGCGAGATTTGAGACCTCGCGCGCGAGGCGGTTTTGATAAATCACCGGAAGTACCCGTTGAGCGCTCCCGAGATCATTAAGAAGAAATTCCCGAAGCCGGCGAGTAGCCCCACGGCGGCGATAATTATCAGCGAGACGCACACCTTGTTCCTGAGATCGTCTTCCTTCATGAACCCCCTTATGAAGGGGATGTTGGCGAGTATGCTCGTCAGGCTAGACAGTATGATGCCGTTCACCCCCGTCGCCACGGGCAGCTCGCCCTGCGATACGAGAGTAGCCGCCGAAGCTATCGACGACGCGCTCGAAAATATCCCGCCCGCGATGCTGACGAAATAAAAGCTCGCCGAGCCGAAGTTTCTTTGAGCGAGCGCACCGACTACGTTCAATATCAAGAACATGAGCCCGAATTTAAGGGCGGACGAGAGCATGAACGGCGATTCGAGAACAAGCCCGGCGGAGCCGTCCGACTCGTCGGTCTTCGGCGCGGGCACACGCCACCATATCAGCATATTCACGATGAGCATAAAACCCAGGGGTATGGCGCAGTACTTCGCCGCCGGGAGCGCGAGTATCGCGACTATGAGAAAGTTCCTGATTATCATCGCGCCCGTGGCGAGGAGTATCCCGCGTTCGACGGACGCCATCATCGAGCGGCCGACTTGTCCCAGCCGCGTGCCGAGCTCGACGATTATCTTCTTGCTGTTGACTAGCCCCCCGAAGAACGCCGTTATCTCCATCCCGCGCGCACCCAGGAGCTTCATCAGTATGTAGTTCACGAACCCCATTCCCGCGATTATAACGACGCTCACCCAGTTCGATCTCGGCTCGACGAGCCCCCACGGGTCTACGGGATGCGAGGGAAGGACGGGGAGTATGATGACAGTGAGTATGGCGAGGAGTATGGCCGACCTCAGCTCCGCATCCGAAAGCGCCCCGGCGAAGCGCGATATGGGATGCTTCCACGCGAGCAGCGCGGCCGTCGTAACGCCGGCCACAGCGGGCGTGAAGACGTGCCCCTGCCCGAAGAGTATCCCGGCAAAGCCTACTATCATTATCGCGGCCGAAGTTGTGAGGACGAGTTTTCCGTGGCGGGCCATCTCGCGGTAGTTCATACCCACGATCAGCATTCCGACGAAAGCCATGGCTATTATGGGGAACGGGCCGCCCATGAAACCCGCGAGGCAGCCGAGCAGGGAAACCAGGGCGAAAGTGCGGACGCCGGTTTTACGGCTGTGCTCGCGCTCGAGGCCGACGAATACTCCGGTGATAACGGCGAGAGCGGTCCTCGCGAGGACGGGGACTATCGGCCAGTGCGTGGCCTGCCCAAAGATATCGGATGCTTCCGTAGCAAACATTCCACGACTCCAGAGGGGCCACTCTTATCGCCGATTTATTGCGGAGACGAAACCGGTCTCCTTATTCGCTTGATTTTACCAGAGAAGGGTGAAATACCAAGGGAGATCAAACATAAGACCGGCTATCGGACTTCTTCCGGAAGTGGTGTTTAAGAAGACACCGGCTCCACCACGAATATAACCCGCGTCTGCTCGCCGTAAGGGAGGGTAAAGCGCTCCTTCCGGACGAGCCTATACCGGCTGTGCGCTTCCTCGCCCGCCTCCTCCCATTCCTCCTCGCCTCTTCTTCCCCGCATGAGGATGATGTTTCCCCCGGGGCTGAGATAGGGCTCGCTCAGCGCAAGGACCTCCTTCACCCCGCTCACCGCCCTTGAGATCACACGCGGGAACGACCCGCGCGGAATGCCGTTTGCGGCGTCCTCCGCCCTCCCCCACACAGCCCTTATGCCCGTAAGGCCAAGCTCTCTTATCACCTCGTTCAT
>JAGVLR010000073.1 GCA_020054175.1 Candidatus Dadabacteria bacterium | reverse complement strand
CTATTTGTCATTGCGAGCGAAGCGAAGCAATCTCAGAGATTTACTTGTCAGGGCAGTAAAGAATCTGACTCATCGCAAATATAGCGGGCACTCCTCTTAATAAATCAATCCATTATCTCACCGGTTGCTATATAATTCCCCCTAGTGAAGACCAATCATTATTTCATATACATAATGACCAATCCGTCTAACAGGGTTCTGTATATTGGCGTCACAAATAATATCGCAAGAAGGGTGTTCGAACACAGGGAAAGACGAACTCCGGGATTTACCCAAAAATACAACGTGGTAAAGCTAGTATATTATGAAATATTCGAAAATATAGTTGACGCAATCACGCGGGAAAAACAGCTCAAAGCTGGTTCAAGAAAGAAAAAGATAGAGCTAATAAATAGAGCTAATAAATAGTCTTAATCCGGATTGGAAAGATTTGTACGAAGTGTTATGAAAACGGCAAAGCGGATTGCCGCGGTCGCATAAGACACTCCCTCGCAATGACACCCTTTTTTGTCATTGCGAGCAACGCGAAGCAATCTCGTATTTTATTGTCCGCTCGCAAAGACAGTGCGGCGCACAGCAGCGAAAGTTTTAGCTCCCCGGAAAAGCATCATCCCAAATTACCACCTCCGCCCCCAGGACCTCCCCGAAATTCCGCGCGTAGATCATGGCGACGTCACGGACGTCGAGCTTCTTCCCGAGAATCTCCTGCATGGAAGTTACTATCACGCCTGGAATTCCGCAGGGGATGATCAGGGAGAAGTACGAAAGATCGGTGTTCACGTTGAGCGCAGAGCCGTGCATCGTCACGCCGCCGCGTACGGCGACGCCTATGGACGCTATCTTCCCGCCGTCCGTCCAGACGCCGGGATAGCCTTCCTTCCGCGCGCCTTCAATGCCGTAATCCCCGAGCGTCCGGATGATCGTCTCTTCGAGCGCGCGAACATAAGCCCTCGCGCCGAGGCCGAAGTCGCGGAGGCTTATTACAGGGTAGGAAACGAGCTGGCCCGGGCCGTGGAAGGTGACGTCCCCTCCCCTCCCCGTTCTGTGAACCTCTACGCCGCGCCTCCTTATCTCATCCTCCGGCACGACGAAATTCCCGCCCTTCCCGAACCTGCCGTCGGTGAGCACGGGCGGATGTTCGAGGAGCAGGAGCGAGCCGCGCGTGCCGTTCTTTCTGACGGCTTCGGCCCTCTCGTTCTGGAGCGCGAGGCCGTCGGAGTACGGGACTGTCCCATGCCATTCGCAATTTAAAATAAGCCTAGAGTCCTGATCCACGGTATTCATTCTATACCATCCCCGCGGGCTTTCCAGCGGCCTTGCGCCACGCCGCCCTGTCGAATATACTCAAGGCATATTTCCCCCTCCCGGAATCACGGAATCATGAAGAAAAAGACCGCAGAGAAAGCAGGATACGCCGAATTCGCACGGGCCCTCGCCTCGGGGAGCCTTCCTCCAATAATAGTGTTTACGGGCGACCAGACTTATCTTGCCGAGAAGGCTGTCGCGGAGCTGAGGAAGAGCCTTTTCGGCGGGAGCGGCGACATGGGATTCACGCTCGTTTACGGCGACAACGCTTCCGGGAAGGAGATAGCCGACAACGCGAGCACATACCCGATGTTTTCCGGCAAGAAGCTCATCGTAGTTAGGAACGCCGACAAGCTCGCCGCGAAGGAGCTGACGCCGCTCGAAGGGTACTTCGCCTCGCCCTCGCCTGCGACGTGTCTCGTCCTCGATTTCACGGGCGGGAAGAAACCCAAGCTCCCGAAGGGCGACGCTGCGCAGTACGATTTCTCCATGGAGAAAGGCGGGTCGTCCGGGGCTGTGTTAGAGGCCGCCCGAGCGCTCGGGTTTGAGATTTCGAGGCCGGCGGCGGAAGCGCTCGTTACGCTCGTCGGCGAGGACATGCGCGACATTCACAACCAGCTCGAAAAGATCGCGCTCTATAAGGGCGAGGATAAGAAGATAACTCCTGCTGACGTAGACGCGCTGACGGTCAGGACAAAATACGCCGACATATACCAGCTCATAAACGCCATATCCAGGAAGGACAGGAAGACAGCGCACAGGGTGCTGCTAGACTTAGAGGCCGCGGGCGAGGAGCCGCTTTCAATACTCGGGCTCGTGACGTGGCGGTTCAGGCTTCTCTGGAGGGCCAAGGAGCTGTCTGAGAAGAAAACCCCGCAGGCCGAGATGATAAAACAGCTCAAGATTTCGCCGGGGCAGCTCTACTATTTAGGAGAAGACCTGAAAAAATTCAAATACGCGGAGCTTCTCCGTATCATGGAGACGCTGTCCGAGTACGACAAGAAGCTCAAGCTGAGCTACGTGCCGAAGAGCTTCGTTCTGACAAAGATGGTTATAGATTTATGCGGGACGCGCTGAGGGGGCTCAGGAGGCCGGCGTTTCGACAGCCGGGACTGCCGCCGCGCGCGCTTTTGAGATCCTCTTCGCAAGCCTGCTCGTTCTTCTCGAAGCGGTCTTTTTACGGATTACGCCCTTCGAAGCGGCCTTCTTAAGCTTGGATTCGGTTTCCCTGAGAACCTGGTCGACTGTAGCGGCGTCGCCTTCGGCGATCGTCGAATTGAGCTTCTTTAGCTGGGTTTTAAGGTCGGACTTTACAGTCGTGTTCCTGTCCCTTTTCTTTAAGCTCTGGCGGTGCCTTTTGATACCTGATTTTATTCTTTTAGCCATTATTTATACTTCCCTCCCAAAATTATCCTGAATATTGTGCCGGGAATTGGGGGTTTGTCAATAATTTTGAGGGGTTAATTTGTAATCCTGTGCCAGCCGTGATCACAAACCGGGCTTCAGTGCACATATGAGGTATTCGACGTTGCCGTCCGCTCCGGTTATCGGGGATTCGATAACGCCTTTCACGTCGAGACCGAAGCCGGAGACGAAAGCGGTTATTTTATCGACGACTTCCTTACGCTTTGCCTCGTCCCTGACAATTCCCCCCTTTCCGACCTCGCCCTTCCCTACCTCGAACTGGGGTTTTATGAGGGCGATCAGGACGCCGCCCGGGGCGAGAACTCCGGCAGCAGGCGGGATGATTTTCGTGAGTGAGATGAAGGAAACGTCGATGATGGCGATGCCGACCGGTGCGCCATCTATGTCTTCCGGCTTAAGATAGCGGGCGTTGAATTTCTCCATCGAGACGACGCGGGGGTCGTTCCGGAGCTTCCAGTCGAGCTGGCCGCGCCCGGCGTCTATCGCGTAAACTTTCACGGCCCCGCGCTGTAGAAGGCAGTCCGTGAATCCGCCCGTCGAAGAGCCGAGATCGACCGCCGTCATGCCTGCCACGTCAACCCCGAATGCGTCGAGGGCTGCTTCGAGCTTGAGCCCGCCGCGCGAGACGTATCTGAGCGTTTCGCCCTTGAAGATAATCTCGGCGTCGTCCCTGACGACAGCACCGGCCTTGTCCACGCGCTCGCCCGCGACGAAGACGCTCCCGGCCATGATAACGGCCTTCGCACGCGCCCTCGTATCGACGAGACCTCTTTCCACCAGGAGCACGTCGAGGCGCTGTCCCGTTTTTTTGGAGCCGCCCTTTCCGGGCATCACCCTTCCCCGCCGAGGTAGACTGCAATCCGCCTTAGCGGCTCGGCCTTCTCGTCGAAGCCTGAGAGGTGAGAAACTGCTTCGCGGATGAGCTCGGTGATTTTCCGCCTGGATTCCTCGACCCCGGCAAGCTCGGGATAGGTCGACTTCCCGAGGCGTGCGTCGTTCCCCTTGGCCTTACCTGTGTCGCTCGCGACGTCGAGGTCTAAAAGATCGTCGCGTATCTGGAAGGCGAGTCCGAGCGCCCCGGCGTAAGAAGCCAGAGCGGAGATTTCTTCGGCCGAAGCGCCGCCTATGCGCGCACCGGTCGTTACGGCTGTTCTTATCATCGCGCCCGTTTTCAGGGAATGCATGTTTTCAATTTCGGATACGGAAGCCGCCCGGCGTCCTTCGAGGACGAGGTCTATGGCCTGCCCCTCGATCATCCCGCGCGAGCCCGCCGCCGCCGATATGTCTTCGAT
>JAGVLR010000025.1 GCA_020054175.1 Candidatus Dadabacteria bacterium | reverse complement strand
GTTAAGCTGAAGGAGCTTTCAAGAGAGTTCGAAGCCGGCCTTACCGAGCTGGAGAAGACAATATACGCAGAAGTGGGGTACGAATTCAACCTCAACTCCCCGGTTCAGCTGAGGGACGTCCTTTTCAATACACTCGGTCTCCCGAAGAAAAAGACAACCAAAACCGGCGAGTCCTCGACTGACGTCGAAGTGCTGACGGATCTCAGCAAGTTCCACTCCGTTCCTGAAAAGGTGCTGGAGCATAGGACCCTTTCGAAGCTGAAGTCGACGTACCTCGACGCTCTCCCGAGGCTGATTAATCCCGCGACCGGGAGGCTTCACACGTCTTTCAGCAGGGTGGGCTCGTCGACCGGGCGGCTAAGCTCGAGCGACCCGAACCTGCAGAACATTCCGATTAAAACGGCGCAAGGTAGACGCATAAGAGAAGCCTTCGTCCCCGACGAGGGGAATGTCCTTCTGTCGGCTGATTATTCGCAGATAGAGCTCAGGCTCCTCGCGCACTTTTCAGACGACGAAAGCCTCATGGAGGCGTTCCGCACCGGGAGCGACATTCACAGCAGGACTGCTGCCGAGATATTCGGGGTAACCGAAGACCTCGTAACACCCGACATGAGAAGGCTCGCGAAGAGCATAAACTTCGGCATCATTTACGGCATAAGCGCATTCGGCCTGGCCCGGCAGCTCGGAACATCCGTATCGATAGCGAAGAGCTACATAGACGAGTATTTCAAGCGTTACGGGAAAGTCAGGGAATATATAGAGAAAACGATATCTGATGCAGTTGAAAAGGGATACGCGGAAACGATCCTCGGCCGCCGCCGTCCGATCCCCGAGCTAAAGTCCGGAGACAGGAACAGAAAAGGGTTCGGCGAGCGCGCAGCCATGAACACCCCCATTCAGGGCTCCGCCGCCGACATCATAAATATAGCCATGATAAGAATCCACGACGAGCTCGCGAGGGGATTTAAATCCCGCATGATACTACAGGTCCACGACGAGCTTCTTTTCGAGGTCCCCGAAGACGAGATCGAAGCGCTTTCCCGCATGGTGAAATCGGAGATGGAAGGGGCGTGGGAGCTGAAAGTCCCGGTTATCGTAGAAATGGGGACCGGCAAGAACTGGGCCGAAGCGCACTAGCTCTTGCCGGTTCGTATACGTCTTTGAATAAATCTTCTATCCGTCGATAAGCGTACAGCTGCCCGGGTTCACGTTCGACGTTCCGCTTTGATTGACGGCCGATTTCGCGCCGCTTATAGTGCACTGGTTTTGCGGGTCTATCTCGACAGCGGAAGACCCGGAGGCCCTTATGCCGTTTTCCCTGAGAGATGTTACGAATATGTTGTTGTCTATAGGTGTTACCGTCCGGGCCAACCTTACGAACGTATTGTTGTTCGTCCTTATACCGTCCCTGTTGGCGCTTACGCTGATGTCTTCGTCGGCTTCTAGAAGGACGAACCCGAAGTTCTCGGCATTAATGCCTTCCCTGCAGTCGATGAGCGTAACGTTCCGGGCAGTTATTTCGACCCTGGCATCGCCCTTGACGCTTATGCAGTCGTTTCCGTTCCCGTCTATGTTGAAGTCGGCTTCGAGGGAGTCGAAGAGTATTTCGTCAAAGCCGTTGGCGCGTATGCGGTTCTGGAATACAGCCCAGTTCTCGACGAATATCGCGCCGGGGGACGTCTGCAGTATGACGTCGAACTCGACGTCGCTGTCCCTGGTAACGGATATGATTCTCGAAAGCGTGTAATTCGGCCCTTCGAATTCGATCCTGACGGTGTTGAAGTCGGGTTTGAACCTGAGGTTGAATTCCCCGAACTGGTTCGTCCGGGTGGATTGTTTTCTCCTGTTGTTCTCGAAGATGCTTACCCTTATGTCCGATACCGGTCCGTCTATAACTTGAAGAACCGTGCCGTTTATCCTGGTACTGTTGTTTCCGCCGCCCCCGCCTCCGCTGTCGCAGCCCCAGAAACCGTATGATATGAACGATGTAATTAAAAGCAGAATTAACAGGAATGAATGTTTATTCAGAAATCTAACCATGATCCTATCCTCCATGTATATGTTGGGTATAGACGTCTTCTATACGCAGCAAATATTATTTCAATATTAACCGGAAACGCTTGATTTTTATATAGGGTTTCTTAATTCCTGTCGAAAAAATACTGACAGAAAGACCTTTGTATCGACTACCGCAAACAACGAGAGTCAGCCGCCGGTAAGTGCTCTGAAGTGTGTCAGGGGCCAGGGTTTTCAGCCGGCCCGGGTTTGATTTTTCGGAATGTGTTTATTTGCTATAGTATTAGTGGACGGGTCGGGCGGTCTGAGCGGCCGTTCGGAGAAGGAACATTCGGCAAAGAGGTGACAGGTGACTGAAAGAGGCGTTGGTATTCTCGGCGCGACGGGTTACACGGGCTCCGAGCTCCTCAGGATTCTTCTGCGCCATACCGGGGTTTCGGTCAAATGGCTGACATCCGAAAAGTTCGCCGGGCAGAAGATCGGCGACGTCTTTCCCGGGCTCAGGGGGTTTTGCGGGCTCGAATGCCATAGCGTCTCCGCGTTAAAAAACCTGCCGTCGGTCGAGCTCGTTTTCTCATGTCTACCTCACGGGACCGCGATGCATTTCACAGGCAGGCTTCTGGAAGAGGGCGTTCGTGTAATAGATTTCAGCGCCGACTTCAGATTCAGGAACGCGGACCTTTACGAAAGCCTCTATAGCGCGAAGCACAGGCACCCCCAATATATAGACGAAGCGGTTTACGGTATCCCCGAAATATCCAGAGACGATATCAGAGGCGCTCGCCTCGTTGCCAATCCGGGATGCTATGCGACCGGCGTGATACTCGGGCTCCTGCCTCTTCTGAGAAATGAGCTTATAGACGAAGGCTCTATAATTGCTGACGCAAAATCCGGCGAATCCGGAGCGGGCAGGGCTCCATCGCTTGAGCACCACTTCCCCGAATCGAACGAGAATGCGCGCCTTAATCCCGGGGCCGCATCGCACCAGGGCCCGGAGATGGAGGAGGTGCTCTCTTTCGTCGCCGGGAGGAAGGTGGGCATAACATTCGTACCTCACAATATCCCCGTTAACCGCGGGATACTGACGACTATATACACCAGGCTGAAATCCGAAAAGGACGGGAACCGGGTCCTGGATGTATTCAAAGAATTCTACGGGAACGAGCCGTTCGTCCGCGTATATGCAGAGGGGAAGCTCCCCGATATCAAGGATACGAAATATACGAATCTATGCGGTATAGGCGTCATGATAAAGGGAGGCGTTGTGACAACGGTCGTGTCCCTCGACAATCTCGTAAAAGGGGCGTCCGGTCAGGCGGTGCAGAATATGAATCTCATGCTCGGATTTCCCGAGACGGAAGCCCTCGAATTCCGGGG
>JAGVLR010000261.1 GCA_020054175.1 Candidatus Dadabacteria bacterium | reverse complement strand
CTGACTTCACAGACTGCGCGGTAGGCGGAATCGGCGCGACCAAGCTCGACCCGACGGGCTATCCGCTCTCGCCGACGTTAGGGTTCACGGGCGGGGGGCTAGACGGCGCGGGGTTCGGCATCGCGATAGACGAAACGGGAAATATATGGATAGGGAATTACCGGGGAGACAGCGTTTCGCTCTTCCGCCCGGACGGCACGCCTGTCTCGACCGAAAGCAAGGGATTCAGGGCGGGCGGATTTGCGAGCAAGGTGCAGGGAACTACTATCGATTATGAAGGCAACGTCTGGTTCGTAAACAACAGGCCGTCGCCCGGATGCCCGGAATGCGGCAATTCGCTCACGGTATTCCCCGGCGGCGACCCGGGCACCCCGCTCACATTCTCATATGCCGGAACGAAGACGCTCTCGGAGCCTTTCGACGTTGCGGTCGATACCGACGGCTACTTGTGGGTGACCAACGGCGCGGGCAACTCGATTACTCGCATCGACCCGTTCGGCAATCCTGTGATGCAGACGATGCCCGGATGCTGCGGGCTCAGCGAGCCGAGGGGGCTTGCGATAGACAGCTACGGGAACGTGTGGGCGGCCAATCTATCCGGACATCCCGAAGCCGAGGGCGGAAGCGTGACGCTTCTCGACCCGTACGGCGAAAACGCTGCAGGCTCTCCCTTCAGGGGCGGCGGCACGCAGGGGCCGTGGGGCATAGCGATAGACGGCGACGATAATGTCTGGGTTGCAGACTTCCTCGGAAAGACTCTCGTCAACCTCTGCGGCGTAAGGAGAGGGAACTGTCCGCACGGGTTCGCGACCGGAGAGCCGATCTCTCCGCCGACAGGTTACGACGGAGGCGGTGCGCTCCAGCACCTTACGGACGTCGCCATAGACCAGTCGGGGAATGTGTGGGTTCTGAATAATGTGAACGACCTCGAAGTGTGCCTGAGCATGTCGGGCGAAGGATGCCGGCAGGCCTCGAACGAATGCGGAGGCGATGGGGCTGTCGTATTCTACGGCCTCGCGGCTCCCGTCAAAACGCCGATGATCGGCCCTCCCAGGCAGCCGTAGTTTTTTATTAACCCACCTAACAAGATTGCATTTTATAATTAAAAATCTTATAATCGGCTTAGTCAATAATTATGGACATTCCGATTGTACAGAACATTATTGATTCCTTCAAAAAGATCCATCTATCCAAGTCTTTTCTGCCATCCTTTATGGAAATATCTGGTTACCCTCATTATGAAAATGTGTGCAGCAATATCCTTTCTTTCTATTTCCAAGCTGACGAAGTTCATAATTTAAAGGATATGCTTTTAACAGCGTTGCTTAAAGCCAGTGGTTCTCAATTTCAAGATATGTCTATCGGCGAGTCTACTGTAGAAAGAGAATCATCTACGGAGTCGAACAAGAGAATCGATCTTTTTATTAAAACTGACTTATTGAATATAGGCATCGAGAATAAAATTTTTCAGAACATCTACAACGATCTGTCGGACTATTCGAAATTTATAGACAACGAGTCAAAAGGGAAAAAAACACTCAAGATCGTATTGTCGATGTATAAAGCTGACGAAATTGAATTACAGAAATATGGGTTTATAAATGTGACGTACGCAAAGCTGTTCTCAGAAATAGAAAGTGTGCTTGGTAATTACTTGTTGGAGGGGGATGCCAAGTACCTCTCATATTTAATAGATTTCATCAAAACGATAAGAAGATTGGAACGGGGCACAGCTATGAACAAAGATTTTCTGGAATTACTATCAAACAATGAAGATGATATCAATAGATTTTTAGTAGAGGTAACAAAAGCGAGAAAGGAATTTAGATTAAAGCTGCAAGAACTGGCAAAGCTTTTAGAATTAAAAAAAGGAAAGAACGTTAAACAGGGGTATTACAGAGAACCATCAGGAGAACTATATGATATTCTCTTTCATGATATACCGATCAACAATGAACTGGTAATAGCTATAGATACCATACTGTCAGCAAGTGGTTGGTATTTTGACGTTTTTCCTCGACCAAAAGCTTCTTACAACTTTGAAGAATTCATCAGAACAAAAAGTATTAAATTGGTGCCCTCTTATGATTTCGGACGAGGTAGTCTCGAAATTACTTATGACTATGATGATAATCTGAAAAAAATTGCTGATACTCTCCAGAGCTTAATAGATAATCTGAATAGTTGATAGACTTTTTGGCAAAACAAATTTTTTGTCATATGTCTTGCCTTGACTCGTCTCTTCAAATGCTTATCATTGAATCATATGAGCGCATATGCGCTTCGTAAATTGCAGGGGGGTTATTTATAAGCAAGGTATACGGCAAGACTTCAGGACTTTCAAAGAGCGAGACGGCAAGTCTCGAACGGCTTTACAGAAGGAAAATCCGTCAGGAGAAATAATAACGCTTGAGCTCGCGAGGACGATTACGCGCCTCACGCACGAGCTCCGGCGCGGCATATCCGTTCTCATCGACAGGAAGGGGAAGGTTGCGGCCGTTTTCCTCGGCGATTCGTACGAGATGCCGTTCGACGAGATACTGGGGAGGTCGAGAGAGTCGGCCTACAGGCTCCGCGGAGCGCGACTCATCCACACGCACATCAAGAACACGGGACTTACGGAGCCAGACCTCGTTACAATGGTTAACGAGCGGCTCGACATGATGGGGCTTCTCGAAGTGAGGCACGACGGCGACCCTGGCAGCTTCACCCTCGCCCACATCGTCCCGCCCCGGAACAGCGGCGGGAAGTGGAGCGTCGATGAATACAGAGACCTCGGGCAGGTGGACGTCAACGCCGACGAGCTTATCCGCGACATAGAAAACGGCCTCGAAAAATCCTACTACGAGCAGGGCGGCGACAACGTCAGGGAAGGCGTAATGCTGATCGGCTTCTCGACGAAGTTCCGATCCGAGGCCGAGGAATCGCTCGAAGAGCTGAAGTCGCTCGCGCTCTCGGCGAACAAGGCAGTTCTCGCGACGACGATACAGATACGAAAGATGCCCGATCCGCGCTATCTCATAGGAAAGGGCAAGCTCGGGGAGGCGATACTCGAAGCGAAGCAGGCGGGAGCAGGGAAGCTGATTTTCGACGTCGAGCTGACCCCAGCGCAGGTGAAGTCCATATCCGACGAGACCAACCTGGAAGTCATGGACAGAACACAGCTCATTTTAGAAATATTCGCCCGCCACGCGACGACTGCCGAGGGAAAGCTGCAGGTAAAGCTGGCGCAGTTCAAGTATAACCTTCCGCGCCTCGTCGGGCGGGGCGTCGAGCTTTCGCAGCTGGGCGGCGGTATCGGCACGAGGGGCCCGGGTGAAAAGAAACTGGAAGAAGAGAGAAGGCGCATACGCAAGCAGATAGAGCTTCTCGAAAAGGAGATCTCCCAGCTCAGCAAGCGGCGCGAAAGAACGCGCGAGAAAAGAAAGGAAACTGGCATACCTACGATAACGTTTATCGGCTATACGAACGTCGGGAAATCCACCCTCTTCAACGCCCTCACAGGGAGCGGCGTCATAGCCGAGAACAAGCTCTTTTCGACGCTCGTGCCGACGACCAGGAAGATAATGCTGCCTGGCGGCAGGGAGGTTCTGATAACCGACACAGTAGGATTCATAAGCGACCTCCCGAAGGAGCTTGTGAACGCATTCCGCGCGACTCTTGAAGAATTAGGGGGCTCGGCGCTGCTGCTTCACGTGGCCGACGCGAGCGACCCCATGGTCGAAGAGAGAATTGAATCCGTGGACAAGATACTGGAGCAGACGGGGTATGAGTCCATACCGCGCATGGTAGTTCTGAACAAGGCCGACAAGGCCGAGCCCGCCGTCGCCGAGAGGCTCGCGAGAAGGTATAACGCGGCGCTTATTTCGGCCAGGGACAAGAATTCACTCCCCGGGCTGACTGGGCTCCTCGAACAGTCTATAAATGGAATATTGCACACGGATGTAGACGGGGCCGGAAACGATTTCAGTCTGTACACCGCCTGAAAAAGAAGAAGCGGCGGTTCCTGGGCCGCCGCTTCTATAAATCATTCACCAAAGCAAGTTAAGGAAGCACTTACCATTGCGGGCAGTTAAAGCGCGGCTTCAGCCGTGCCGCCCTTTATCACCTTCACTCCGTCGCTCTCCCTCGTAACCTCGAAGGCTATGGAGGAATTGCCGTTCTTCTCGCCGGTCTCCCAGCCGTCAACTATAAGCGTGTCGCCGGGATAGACAGGTGCGGTGAATCTTACGCCGAGCGCCTTCAACTTTTCGGGATCTGCGTCGAGGTAGCTTTCGATTATGGATTTCATCGTCATGGACATTGTGCAGAGCCCGTGAACTATTATTCCCTTTAGACCTGCTTCCTTCGCGACTTTTTCGTCGATGTGAATAGGGTTGTGGTCGTTGGAGGCTTTTGCGTATTTGTAGGTTACGTCTTCGGGAACGCGTATAACATCCCTGAACGCGAGCGGCGGAGGCTCCGGCGGTGCGGCCGGCGCGGGCTTTGTCCCGGAAGAGGCCGCTTTCGGCTTCTCTCCGCTTCCGATGCCCCTTATGAAAAGGCCCCAATCGCTTTCGGTTACCTTCTCGCCCTTTTCGTCGGTGCTGAGGACGCTCAGTTTAAGAAGCTCGCCCGAACCCTTGTCCTCAATGTCGACTATCTTCGCCGTGTATTTGATCTTATCACCCGGTTTTATGGGCCTGTAGAATTTCATGTTCTGGTCGCCGTGGACGAGCATCAGGACGTTTTTCTTCGCCTGCTCTTCGCCGCCGTTCAGGCCCGGGTCGCCCCAGACCTTCTCCAGGAACGGAAGCTCATAGGTGACAGTGAAGCTCGGGGGGGCTATGACAGAGAGGCCGGAGTCGTACCCGTTTGTTCCCAGGAAGCTTGCGTTGCGCGAGCCTATGGCGAGTGCGTATGCCGCTATCTCCTCGGGCTTTACGACATGCTCCTGCGGCGGAAATTCCTTACCGATGTAATCCCTGTTAAGTCCCATTTTATTAAATCTCCCGTTGCCGTTATTTCGAGTTATTAGTCTCCGCTATCCCCTTTGATGTTCCTGCCCTTGCCACTCCCACACGCGCGAATTTCATACCGCATCCGCTTACATATTCACGATGCCGGGGCGGCCCAGGCTTTTTCGGGGCGCGAGACCACCGGATTCATGCCGGAAGTAAGCCGAATATACTGTAGTTATTGATTTACTATAGGCACCGGCACGATACCCTATATATATAGATTAATCATTTTTGAAGGGGAATGTCAAGAGAGTTATTCGCAAATGCAAATAAATATGGCGTTTTATTACGCCCCTGCGAAGCGGCTTGGCAGTCCAATACGCAAAATCAGCCCGATTTGCCGCTGGGGAATGGCGGTTCAGCCAAAAAGGTAATAAATACAGGCAAAAACCATGGACCAGCCGACCGGGGAGGTGCGCTTCACCTAGAATAAAGTGACCACGCCCAGCGCCGTGCCGAATACGCCCAGAGGAGCGAGGTCGTCGATGGTGTCGATGCTTTTGTCCACCTTCAGCAGCGTATCCTGCGCGTCTTTATAGAGCTTGTCGTCGTTGACGAGCTGGCCGAGGGTTCCCTGACCGGAGTTGATCTTCTCTAGTATGTCGTGGAGGTTCGTCGCGGCGCCCGTCGCCTCGTTGTAGAGCGTATCGTCGTTGAGGAGCTTGCCTATAGTGCCTTTCGGATTGTTGAGCTTCTCCGAGATGTCGCCGAGGCCCGAGAGAGCCGCGCGCGCGTCCTCGTAGAGCTTGTCGTCGTTGACGAGCTTTCCGAGGGTGCCCTTGCCCGATTTTATCGATTCGATTATTTCGTTTATGTTGGCGAGCGCCCCTTTCGCTTCGTCGTAAACAGCATCGTCCTTGAGGAGCTTCCCGAAGGTGCCCTCCCCTTTCTGGAGACCTTCGAGGATGAGGTCGAGGTTGGTGACTATCTTCGTAAGATTTTCTTTATTATCGCCGAGGACGTCGAACGCGCCGAGGGCCGATTCGATAGACCCGACGGCGGAGTCGACCTTTGCCAGTATGTCGTTTATGTCTGCGGGTTCCTGGCTCGGGAGCGTATCGCCGGATTCCGCGAGCGGGCTCTCGGGCGTGCCGAAAGAAACATTAATATAGCTCGTGCCGAGGAGGCTTGTCAGCCTGATTGTCGCCAGCGAATCTTTACGCACTCCGGCCTTCTTGTCGACTGTCAGAACGACCTCTATCTTCCTCTCGGCGAGGCTGATCTTCGACACCTTTCCGATCTCATACCCTTCGAGCTTGACCGGATTTCCCACCCTCAGCTCGCCTATCGACTGGAAGTACGTCTTGAGCTTGTAGTCGCTCCTCATGAACGGTATGTCCCCCAGGAAATCGAAAACGGCGAGCAGTATGACGAGCCCGGCTACGAAGAAGATTCCGACCTTCACATGCTTGTTCATGTAAGACTACCTCCTGTTTTCTCCGAACTGGGGGGTAATGAATTCCTGAACCGCATGCTTCGCGCAGTCTCTTATCTGCTCCGGCGGGCCGAATTCGATTATCCTCCCCTCGCTGAGTACGGCTATGCGGTCGGCGACGTAAAACGCGAGGTCGATGTCGTGGGTGACCACTATCTGCGTCATTTCGACTTTCTGCTTGAGGTCCAGTATGAGGTCGCCGATGGTGCGTGTCATCATCGGGTCGAGCCCGGCGGTGGGCTCGTCGAAAAGAAGGAGGTCGGGGTTCATGACCAGCGCGCGCGCTGTTGCGACCCTCCGCTTCATGCCGCCCGAAAGCACCGACGGCATGACGTCCTCTTTCTCCGAAAGGCCGACTATCTCGAGCGCGCTCGATACGATCTGCCTGACTTTCCCGTCGTCCTTGAAAACCTTGTGCTCCTTTAAATAGAGGCCCACGTTGTCCGCCACCGTGAGAGAATTGAACAGGGCCGAGCTCTGGAAAACCATCGCGACGACATGCTCGCCCTTTCCCGGCGCATCGTATTCCACCGGCTCTCCGCCGATGAGTATCGAGCCTCCGTCCGGCCTTTCGAGCCCGATTATGTGGCGGAGGAGGACGCTTTTCCCCGTGCCGCTTTTGCCAAGTATGACGACCGTCTCCCCGGGTTCTATCCCGAGGTCGACGCCTTTCAGGACGCGGTTCTGGCCGAAGGATTTTGTGAGGCCGGAGATATTGACCCCGACCGGGGCCGATTTGAGGTATCCGAGAAGGACGTTACCCGCGTGGTTTCCCTCCCGCCCCGCTGCGCCGAGCCCCCCGTTACCGCCGTTTTCCCTGCGTATTCCTTCCTGTTCAGCCATAGGTCATTAGTCTAATCAATATTGAGGAATAACAAAATCCTGGTCACGTAGTAATCGAACACAAGCACCAGAACGAACGACAGCACTACCGCTTTCGTCACGGACGTTCCGATTTCCCTCGGGCCGCCCTTCGTTTTAAGCCCGACGTAGCAGCAGACAATCGATATTATGACGCCGAACACCGCAGCCTTTATGAGCCCGTTCACGAACGCCGTGAAGTCGACGAGCTCCGACAGGTTCCGGTAATAAACCGTAAACGAGAGGTGGACGTCCGGGTTGACGGCCGCCACGATAGCCCCGCCGAACCACCCTATCACGTCCATGTAAATGACGAGCACGGGAAGCGCGAGGACTGTCGCTATGAACCGCGGCATGACGAGATAGCGGAGAGGATTTATGTCCATCGTCTTGAGCGCGTCAATCTCTTCGTAGACGCTCATCGACGCAAGCTCCGCAGCCATCGCGGATCCCACCCTTCCGGCGACGAGTATAGCGGCCATGACGGGCCCGATCTCCTTCACGAGCGAAAGCCCGACGAGGCCGCCGACGTTTTCCTCGATGCCGAACTGGGCCAGCGTCGGCCCGGCCTGGAGCGCGAGCACGCCCCCCGAAAAGAGGGCGATGAGCGCGCCGACCGGGAGCGTCTGGTACCCGATTACGAGGAGCTGGTCCGTTATCTTGTCGGTGTTCTTGAAGACGGACTTACACCAGTAGAGGGTTTCCATGAGGAGGCTTACGAGCCCCCCCGTTACCCTGAAGAATGACATAACGCCGTTCATCCTCTAGGAGCCTCCTCGTGAGCCGTCTTCCATCGCTGCCTTGATCGGCTTTTCGTCATCACCATTATTATATATTTCTTCGAAATCGAGCGCCTTATCCCTTAAAAAATATCCGGTAAAAACGTTCCCCTCGCCGAGAGCCCCCGAAAACCCCGGCCTGAACACGGGCGCGGCCAAATGGCTTTTTTCCGAAACCGTTTCCGGGCCTGCGTCTTCACCGCTTCCTCCGACGGGTATGGGCACGTAGAGGAATTTCATTATATTCCTTCCGGCCTCGGACTTGTATCCGAGAAGCCCGCCGAGGAGATAAAACTTCGAGCGCTCTTCGGACTTCTCAAATGATATCACCGGAATGATCGGCCTCAACTCGAACTTCATCGACGTTTCCGTCCTTTCCGTCCGTATCGTGTTCCAGAGGATTGACGACATCTGGTTGCCCTCGGCGTCCATCTGCCAGACAGCTATATGCCAGAGCGGCGACCAGTTGCGCGCCGTCGGTGGATTGTCGGCGAGGAAGGTTTCGAGTATCGAGAGGAAATGCATCCTGCTCGTGCCGTCGGGCGCGGTGTAGTAGCTGAAGAACGGCCAGAGATGAACCGACTTTCCGCTCTTCCCTCCTTCCTTAATAGGAGTGTCCGTAGTGCTCTTCACGAAAAACAAACCGCCGACGGTTTTCTTCCTTTCGTAGTCGCTGAAAACGAACTTCCTGTACCAGTACATCGGCCAGAGGAACGAGCCCGTTTCGTAGTTCTTCTCTGTCCGCTGAGCGTAGAGCGGGAAGAACCTGTTCGTGTGTATCGAGCCGCGCGAGATCGTGACGAACGGCCAGGGGATGTCCCAGCGCCTGTAATCCTTGGCGGTATTCTCGACGATGTTTATGAACGGCCACAGGTATGTTCGCTGCGTCCTCCCCGGCATGTCCACCGAATAGTAGAACGGGAGAAATGCCGTCGACGATACGCGCTGGCCGTAGAAGTCCTTCTCTCTGTGCATGTATATAGGCCAGAGGGCGAACTCGTCCTTGAAGTCGTCCCCTTTTTGCCTTATGCCGTAAAACGGCCAGAAGCGCCCGCCGGAAACGCCGTCGCCGGAATACGCGCCGAAGAAGGGCCATATGAAATTCTGGTTCGTCATGCCCTCCTGCCTGGTCTTGAGATAAAGCGGGAAGAGGACGAAGCTTATCTCGTCCTTGCCGTATTTGTGCTTGAGTGTTCCGTAGAACGGAAAAAAGGCGAAGAAGCTCTTCTCGCCCTGCTCGTCCTTACGGCCGAAGAGAAAAGGGATGAGCGTGTACTCGTATTCCCTGAACCCGCTCGGACGGAGGTCCGACTTGTAGTAGAAGAGATATGTCAGAAGCTGGAGCTTCATATCGCCTTCGAAATTCCGCTGCGTATAGAGGGGATAGAGAAAGTCGAAGCTTGACCTGTCGCGGTCTTCTTCCTCGAAATCGTAGAAAATCGGTCTGAAGCCGTATTCTGTCGATTCGGGCGTCTTTTTGTATGAGAAGAACGGGCCGATGGCGTCCACGGTTTTAGTACCCGTTTCCTCGTCCCTGTCGATATAAAGAAGAGGGCCGAGGTTGATTACCTCTTCGCCGTGTGACGAAAGCGGGGGAAGAAGGCAGAAAAGGACGGCCGCAAGCCCCGCGAGATTAATACCGCTCAAAAAACGCATCTCCTTAAATTTAACTTACTCAGCCCTAATATCTATTTAATTTAAGAAATTATGGGAAATTAGCGAGGGTCATACGTACCTTCGCGGGATGCGTTTCCCGGTCGTCGAGAGTATTTCGTAGGAGATGGTATCGGCCCACCTCGCGGCTGCATCCGCCGAGACATTTTCGTCCCCGAAGAGGACTACCTCGTCCCCCACTGAAGCCCCCGGTATCTCCGTGACGTCTATCATGGTGAGGTCCATGCAGACGGCCCCGGCGACAGGCGCTAGCCCTCCCTTTATGGATACTTTCGCCCTGTTCGAGTGGCTCCTCGAGTATCCGTCGGCATAGCCTATAGGCAGGGTCGCGATGACGGACGGTTTTTCGGTCACGTATGTGCCGCCGTAGCTGACTTTTGTTCCTTTGGGGACTTTCTTCACCTGTATTATCCGGGTTTTGAGCTTCATGACGGGCCGGAGGCCTGGCACGCCTTCGACGCCCGCGCCGTAGAGCATGATCCCGGGCCTTACAAGGTCCATCCGCGAGGCGGGGAAGCGTACCGCGGCGACGCTGTTAGCGGAGTGTACGTAACCGGGATTGTGCCCGTTTTCCCTGACGGCTCGCACGGCCTCCGCGAAGAGGGCGAGCTGCTCGTCCGTCGTCTCCGGCGTTTCGAGGAAAGCCGAGGCCAGGTGAGTGAATATGCCTTCCATGTAGATGTTGGTAAATCCCGCAAGAGCGGCGGCGAATTCCCCGGCGTCGGGCGCGTCCACGCCAAGCCGGGCCATGCCGGTGTCGATTTTGAGGTGATAGGGAGTGCGCTTGTCGGCGCGTGCGGACTCGTAATCGAGGGTCTTCGCCGTTTCGAGTGAATATATTGTAGGCGTTAGCGAATGCTCGACTGCCACCCAGGCCTCTTCCGGCCTTATGCCCCCGAGGAGGAGTATAGGGAGCTCGAGGCCGTAGTCCCTGAGCTCGACGGCTTCCTCGACGGTGGCGACGCCGAGCATTTCTGTCCCGGCTTCGGCCAGAGCCCCGGCGACCTCGACGGCCCCGTGCCCGTAAGCATCCGCCTTTACTACAGAAAGCACGGCGACACCCGGCCCGAGCAGGGCCTTTAGAATGCCGAAGTTGTGAATCAGGGAGTCAAGGTTGATCTCAGCCCAGGTCGGTCGCATATCCCGTATTAGATTATCTGAATATTAGGGGCGGTGGCAAACACACGTAGT
>JAGVLR010000107.1 GCA_020054175.1 Candidatus Dadabacteria bacterium | reverse complement strand
GAAAGAACTCTCCTCACGAAGGACGCCCCGGTGAGGAACGTCAAAATGACGGCCAAGCAGAAATTCATAGACATTATAAGCACGCCCGACATCGCGTTCCTGCTCCTTTCGCTGGGCTCGCTCGGGCTCCTTCTCGAATTCTACAATCCGGGGCTCATATTCCCCGGGGTCGCCGGGGTTATCTGTTTATTGATGGGGTTCGTATCGTTCCAGGTGCTGCCGTTCAACTATGCCGGAATAGCTCTTCTCCTCGTCGGGGTAGCGCTCTTTGTCGCGGAGGTGTATGTCTCGGGATACGGCCTTTTGGCCATCGGCGGGCTTGTGAGCTTCGCGCTCGGGGCGCTTCTGCTTTTCGACACGCCGGAATCGGACGTCCGCGTCGGCTTCGACGTCGTCATAGCATCGACGCTGGCCTTCGGCGTATTCTTCGCATACGTTGTATTCTATTTGATAAAGGCGCAGAAGCTCGCGCCCCGGCTCGGCCTCGAAGGGCTCATAGGGGAATCGGGCGATGCCGTATCGGATATTCACGCGTCCGGTAAGGTGTATATCAACGGGGAGTACTGGGACGCAGTAAGCGACGAGCCCATAGGGAAGGGCGAGCGGATAAGGGTGGAAAAGACACTCGAGGGATTCAGGCTTAAAGTAAAAAAGGCATAATTAAATATTCATAGGAGGCCCGCACATGTTTTCGCCGGTCGTAATATTCGTAGTGATAATAGTGATACTCATTCTTTCGGGTGTGAGGATTCTTAACGAGTACGAAAGGGGAGTAGTTTTCAGGCTGGGCAGAATCGTCGCGCCGAAGGGCCCCGGCTTTAAGTGGATAATCCCGATGGTGGACAAGATGATAAAGATAAGCCTCAGGATCATCACCATGGACGTTCCGCCTCAGGATATAATCACGAAGGACAACGTTTCGGTGAAGGTGAACGCCGTCGTTTACTTCCGCGTAGTGGACCCGGTCAAGGCGGTCATACAGGTCGAGAATTATCTCTACGCCACTTCCCAGCTTGCACAGACGACTCTAAGGAGTATTCTCGGACAGGTGGAGCTCGATCAGCTCCTCGCCGAAAGGGAAACGCTTAACTTGAAGCTCCAGGGAGTCCTCGACAAGCAGACCGACCCCTGGGGGATCAAGGTTACTCTGGTAGAGGTGAAGTACGTCGACCTTCCGCAGGAGATGCAGCGAGCCATGGCAAAGCAGGCAGAGGCCGAGAGGGAAAGGCGGGCGAAGATCATCGCGGCCGAGGGAGAATTCCAGGCGGCGGCCAAGCTGTCCGAGGCGTCGGATATACTCTCGCGGAACCCGATGGCGCTTCAGCTGAGATACCTTCAGACGATGTCCGAGATGGCCTCCGAAAAAAGCTCGACGATAGTATTTCCGCTGCCGCTCGACCTGATCACGCCGCTCTTGAAGAAGCTGTCCGATTAGCGCATACGATAGAATCCGCCAAGGAGAAGAAATTTGAGAACCCTATCCCTTTACTCAGTCCTGCTTTTAGTGGCCCTGCTCATGTCAGTCTCGTGCAAGTCTGGCGGCGAGAACAAAACGGCGCAAAAGGAAGGAGGCACTGCCGAAAGCTCCGGGACGGAATCACCCGCCGGCGAGCCGGTTGAAGGCGACTGGCTCATATACCACCTCGGCGCCGAGCCGGGGACTCTTAATCCCATTGTTGCGACGGATGCGTACGAAGGAGTAATAAACAGCGGCAACATTTACGAAACTCTTATAGAAAGGGACAACGAGACGCTCGAGCTGAAACCGCTCCTCGCGGAGTCGTGGGAGATATCGGAAGACAAGCTCACATACACCTTCAAGATAGAGGAAGGCGTCAAGTGGCACGACGGGGCTCCTTTCACTTCGGCGGACGTCGTCTTCTCTTACGATACGATAATGAACCCGAAGGTGGACGCGCCTCAGCTGAGGAGTTATTACCAGGAGATAAGGGACGTCGAGGCGATAGACGACCTCACCGTGAAATTCACGTACGCGAGGCCCTATTTCCTCGCGCTCGAATTCTGCGGCGGGATGCCGATAGTGCCGAAGCACGTATTCGAGAACGGTGATTTCAACACCAACCCCGCCGGTAGAAGCCCCGTCGGCACCGGGCCGTTCAAGTTCGTCAAATGGACGACAGGCAGGGAAGTAGTTCTCGAAAAAAATCCCGATTACTGGGGCAAGGAGCCGCACCTTAACCGGATAGTATTCAGGATAATCACGGACTCGTCCGTAGCGCTCCAAGTGCTGAAGCGCCAGGAGCTGGACGTAGCGAGCCTGACCCCGATACAGTGGCAGATGCAGACGAATTCGCCCGATTTCGAAAAGCACTTCGACAAGTTCAGCTATTTCACGCCCAACTACAGCTACATAGGATGGAATTCGAGAAGGCCTTATTTCGCCGACAAGCGCGTCAGGACGGCCCTTACGCATCTCGTGAACAGGGAGCTGATACTCGACAAGGTCATGTACGGCCTCGGGGCTATCGTAACGAACCCGTTCTACATAAACAGCCCTGAGTACGATAAATCCATCGAGCCCATCCCGTACGACCCGGCGGCCGCGAGGAAGCTCCTCGAAGAGGCCGGGTGGGTCGACCACGACGGCGACGGGATAAGGGACAAGGACGGCGTCAAGTTCGCGTTCGAATTCCTCATACCCGGCGGCTCCGACACGGGCGAGAAGATAGCCACGATATTGAAGGAAGAGCTCGATGCCGTAGGGATACAGATGACCATAAGAAAGACGGAGTGGGCCGTTTTCACGACGAGGCTCAACGACAGGAAATTCGACGCGGTGACGCTCGCTTGGTCGATGGGTATAGAGTCTGACCCCTACCAGATATGGAGCTCGACGCAGGCCGAATCCGGCTCCAACTTTATAGGATTTAAAAATGCCGAAACCGACAGGCTTATAGAAGAGGCCCGGCAGGAGTTCGACAGGGATAAGCGCATACAGCTTTACAGACAGTTCTCGGAGATAATCAACGAGGAGCAGCCCTATACCTTCCTCTTCTGCCGGAAGGCCACCGTCGCCGTGAACAAGCGTTTCGCAAACGTGATCGTATACCCGCTCGGCATACAGCCCAACGAGTGGTTCGTTCCGCTTCCGCTCCAGAGATACAAGGAATAGGGAGCAAAGACTCCCCCGGCCGCCGCTCTATCGCGGCCTGGAAAGAGAGAATCTCTAAACTCATATATCCGAAACGCCGGGAATAAGTATAATTGTATTCAATATGCTTAAACTTCAGGGTTTAAACGCATATACTTCCCTTTGACCCGGACATGAGAGATTATTTAATAAAGCGATTTCTGCTCCTTATACCCACCATGCTGGGTATCACCATAATTACGTTCTTCATAATCCAGCTCGCGCCGGGGAACCCCGTCGAGAGGAAGCTCCAGCTTGACGAGGGAATAAAGTCCGAGGCCATAACGAAGCAGATAGTCGAGGAGACGAAAAAGCTCTACGGGCTCGACAAGCCCATATACGAGCGCTATTGGATATGGCTGAAGCAGATAGTCACGCTCGACTTCGGAAGATCCTACAAAGACCACCGTCCCGTCATCGACAAGATAGCCGAGAGGCTGCCGATCACGATAACGCTGAATATAATATCGATATTTGTTATATACCTTATAGCCATTCCGCTCGGGGTGTATTCCGCCGTCAAGACGGGCTCGTTCATGGAACGCTCGACGACCTTTTTTCTTTTCATACTGTATTCGATACCCAGTTTCTGGATGGCGATGATACTGATCTTCTTCCTCGGGGGAGGGGAGTACTGGAACATCTTCCCCGTCTACGGGATCCTGTCGCCGGGGGCTGAGACTTATCCCTTCTTCAAAAAGGCTCTCGATTTTCTCTGGCATATAGTCCTCCCCGTTTTCTGTCTCACGTACGGCAGCTTCGCCTATCTTTCGAGGTTTCAGAAGGGGAGCCTCCTCGAAGTTTTGAGGGAGGATTTCGTCAGGACGGCCACGGCCAAGGGCCTACCTCCGTCGAAGGTGATTCTGAGACACGCCCTTCGTAACGCCCTCATTCCGATAATCACGATACTCGCCGGTATACTGCCCGCGATGATAGGCGGGAGCGTCATAATCGAAACGATATTCTCCATACCCGGCATAGGGCAGCTCGGATTCGAGTCCGTCCTCGCGAGGGACTATCCGATGATAATGGCCATAGCCACTATATCCGCCTTCCTCACGCTTCTCGGCATACTCTTTTCCGATATCGTTTACGTTTTCGTCGACCCGAGGATCAGCTTCGGAGGCAGGCGTTGAGCGAAACGAGGAGCGTCGGATACTGGGGGAGCGTCTGGGAAAAATTCAAACGCGACAGGTTCGCACTGGCGGCGCTCGTAATCATAATCTTTCTTTTCGGACTCGCGGTATTTCAGAACTTTCTCGCCGGGAACAAGCCTATAGTAATGAAATACGAGGGCAGCTATTACTTCCCCGTCCTCTTCCACTACCCTGAATTTTTTCAGACTAATTTCAAGGAGCTGGCAAAAGAGCTGCCGGAGGGGGACTTCGCCGTGTTCCCGCCCGTCCGGTACAGCCCGACGGAGAACGATCTCCTTTCGATACTCGTCCCGCCGTCAAGCGACCACCTCTTCGGTACGGACGACAGGGGAAGAGACGTTCTTTCGCGGATGATACACGGCGCCCGCATATCGCTTTCCATCGGATTCATAGCCGTCGGCATATCGGCGGTCATAGGAATCATACTCGGGGGCATAGCGGGATATTACGGCGGGAAGACGGACTTCATCGTTTCGAGGCTCTTCGAGGTCATGATGACGTTCCCCGTCTTCTTCCTGATACTGACTATTCTCGCGTTCAGGGACCCGAGCATCTACAACATAATGATTGTAATAGGCGTCACGAGCTGGACAGGCGTCGCGAGGCTCATACGAGGGGAGTTCCTAAGGCTCCGGAGATACGCATACGTGGACGCCGCCATAGCCCTCGGGGGGAACGACGCGAGGGTGATGTCGAAGCACATGCTCCCGAACGCGCTCACGCCCGTGCTGGTGGACTGTACTTTCGGGATAGCAGGCGCGATACTGGTCGAGTCGGCCCTCAGCTTTTTAGGATTCGGCGTGCCGCCGCCCGACCCGAGCTGGGGAGACATTCTCTCGCAGTCGCAGAGGTACGTTGATTTCGCGTGGTGGCTTGTCCTATTCCCCGGCGCGGCTATATTTTTAACTGTGACGGCTTTTAACCTTGTAGGCGAAGGATTCCGTAACGCGGTAGATCCGAAATTCACAGCGGAAAGGTAGAGTGAACAAGTGCGGTCAATCGGCACGGAAGAGCCAGGAGAAAGCGTAAGGAAAATGCCCGGGCAAGAGATATAAATGAACAGCGCGCTCGAAATAAAGGATTTGAGGGTTTCGTTCTCTTCGAGAGGAAGAAAGCTCGAGGTCGTGAGCGGCGTTTCGCTCACAGTGCCCCAGGGGAAGATCGTCGGTGTCGTCGGCGAGAGCGGCTGCGGGAAGACGGTCACGGCGCTTTCGGTCATGAGGCTCATACCGGAGCCCCCGGGCAGCATCGACGCCGGGCGGATTATATTCGACGACGCGAACCTGCTGGAGTACAGCGAGAGAGACATGCGCTCCGTCCGCGGCAACAGGATATCGATGATATTCCAGGAGCCGATAAGCTCGCTCAACCCTGTATTCACAGTAGGCGACCAGATAGGCGAGGCCCTCCGAACCCATCTTAAAATCTCGAAGCGCGAGGAAAGAGACAAAGTCATCGAGCTGCTTAAGCTCGTCGGCATTCCGGCCCCGGAGCGGCGGATGAAGAACTATCCCCACGAGATGAGCGGGGGGATGTCGCAGAGGGTTATGATAGCCATGGCTCTCGCGTGCAGCCCCGAGGTCCTGATAGCGGACGAGCCGACTACCGCGCTCGACGTCACCATACAGGCGGGGATTCTGAAGCTGATCGACGACCTCCGCGTGAAGATGGGCATGGCCGTTCTGCTTATAACGCACGACCTCGGCATAGTTGCGGAAGTAGCCGACAAGGTGTACGTCATGTACGCGGGGAAAGTCGTCGAGGACGCGGCGACAGCGGACTTATTCGCCGACCCGAAGCATCCATATACCGTCGGGCTCCTGCACTCTATACCGGACCTCCGGGACAGCAAGGAAAAGCTCGACGCGATTCCGGGAGTGGTTCCGAGCCCGGGCGACTTTCCCGTGGGATGCCGGTTCCAGGATCGCTGCCCGCTCGTAATAGACAAGTGCAGGGCGGAGGAGCCCCCGCTCGCGGAGCATGCCCCCGGGCATCTCTCGGCGTGCTGGAGGGCGAACGACGTCGAGCTCAAGGTGTGATCGAAGAATGAAAGAACTGCTCAAGGTAAGCGGTCTGAAAAAATACTTCCCCATAACATCGGGGATACTTTCGAGGGTTTCCAATTACGTTAAGGCGGTGGACGGGGTAGACCTCACAGTCGGCCGGGGCGAAACGCTGGGCCTCGTCGGCGAGAGCGGGTGCGGGAAGACGACACTCGGCAAAACCATCATAAAGCTCCACGAGCCGACAGAGGGCGAGATATTTTTCGAGGACAAAGACATCACCAATCTTTCGGCCTCGCGCATGCGCCCCGTGAGGAAGCGTATGCAGATAGTATTTCAGGACCCCTACGGCTCTTTAAACCCCAAGATGAAGGTGGAGGATATCGTGGCCGAAGGGCTCGTCATACACGGCCATTCTTCTGGGGCCGAGAGGAAGGCCGCCGTCGGGGAGACGCTCCACACAGTCGGCCTCAGGGAAGACGCGCTTTCGCGCTATCCTCACGAGTTCAGCGGAGGGCAGAGACAGAGGATAGCCATAGCCCGGGCTATAGCGTTAAAGCCCGATTTCATAGTTTGCGACGAGCCGATCTCGGCTCTGGACGTTTCCGTCCAGGCGCAGATAATTAACCTCTTCATAGAGCTGCAGGAAAGACTGGGACTCACGTACCTCTTCATATCCCACGACCTCCGGGTCGTAAAGCACATAAGCGACCGTGTGGCCGTGATGTATCTCGGTAAGATAATCGAGCTTGCGGCGAGTAAAGAGCTATACGAAAACCCTCTCCATCCCTACACGAAAGTACTCATTTCTTCCGTCCCGGTGGCCGACCCCCAGCGGAAAAGGGAGACTACCTTGCTCAAGGGGGATGTTCCGAGCCCCATCAATCCCCCGGAGGGCTGCGCCTTTCATCCGCGCTGCCCGATAGCCGTCGCCAAGTGCAGCCGGGAAGAGCCCGAGCTGCGCGACGCGGGCAGCGGACACATGGTAGCCTGCCACCTCGCCTGACCGCTGGTCATCCCTAACTTGCAAATGGATTATCTTGTATTATTATTTAGTTCCGTTAAATTCGAGGTAGTTTTCTTCGGCGAGTTTGGGCAATGAAAATCAGGGTATCGGATATAGGGGACGACGGTTTACACATCGAAACGCGGAGGGACCCCCGGTGGCTTGATAACATCCCCGAGCTCTGGTCAGGCAACGAGGAAATGAAGCTCGTTTCCGATATCGATGTCGATATCGAGCTGACGAAGGTGCTGAGGGAAGTGTCTGTTCTGGGTAACCTCTCCTTTACTATAGAGGCCCCGTGCGCGCTTTGCCTGGAGCCTGTGAGACTTGACATCAGCCCGGACATTAGGCTAATACTTTCGCCGTCGGATAAGATAGATGACGACGAAGACCTCGACCACCAAACGTACAGGGGAGAGGACGCCGACCTCGGTGATTATCTCAGGGAGCTTATAGCCGTATCGCTCCCTGTGAAGGTGCTCTGCCGGGAAGACTGCAAGGGGCTTTGCCCCGAATGCGGCCAGAACCTCAACCGCGAAACGTGCGAGTGCGGAAAAAAATGGAAAGACCCGAGATTGGCCGGGCTTGAAAAATTTAAACTATGAGAAGGTAAGGGAGATATAGAATATGGGACTGCCTAAAAGAAAACACTCCAAGTCCAGGTCCAGAAAGAACAGAACCCACTACAAGATAGCAGCCCCGGCGTATCCGTATGCCGTAACTGCGGCGAGCACAAGCCGCCTCACAGGGCATGTCCGGGCTGCGGCTTCTACAAGGGCAGGACGTTCATAAAAGAAAAGCAGGAAGAGATTCAGTCCTGAGCGGCCCCGGCCGTAAAGGAATAAGGTCTGCATGATTGCATTCGTGTTCCCCGGACAGGGCTCCCAGTACGTGGGGATGTGCAAGGAGCTTTACGAAGGCTTCGGAGCCGCAAGAGAGGCGTTCGAGGAAGCCGGAGAGGCTCTCGGCGTCGACATGGCGAAGCTGTGTTTCGAATCCCCGCAGGAAGAGCTCTCGCTCACGAAGAACGCCCAGCCGGCGATATTGACGGCGAGCGTTGCCTGCCTGAGGGTGCTCAGGGATGAGACGGGCCTTTCGCCCGGCTTCGTCGCGGGGCACAGCCTTGGTGAGTATTCGGCCCTCGTGGCCAACGGCTCGATGGATTTCGCCGACGCGGTCAGGGTCGTGAGAAAGAGGGGCGAGTACATGCAGGAAGCCGTGCCGGTAGGGGTCGGCGCGATGTCCGCCGTGCTCGGGCTCGCGATAGAGGATGTCGAAGAGATATGCAGGCAGGCGTCGGACGATAAGTATGTGGTAAGCCCGGCCAATATGAACGCCCCGGGGCAGATCGTTATATCGGGGAACAAAGAGGCCGTCAATGCGGCTGCCGACGCGGCGAAGTCAAAGGGGGCGAGAAGGGTGGTGCCGCTCGACGTAAGCGCGCCGTTTCACTGCGCGCTGATGAAGCCGGCGGCCGAGAGGCTCGCGGAGACCCTTTCGGAAATAAGATTCTCCCCGATGTCGGCGCCTATAGTCGTCAACTGCGACGCCGCCGTAAACAGCGACTCCGGGAATACGATGGAAATACTCGT
>JAGVLR010000105.1 GCA_020054175.1 Candidatus Dadabacteria bacterium | reverse complement strand
TGGTGATGGCAGTGATCTCCCTCACGCCGGCGTCGATGAGGTCCCTCTGAGCTTCGAGCACCTCCCTCGTCGTTCCTATGCCGACGTTCAGCCGCTCCTGCTCGTTCCCGACGACCTCCTCCGCAAGCTCTATCGACACCTTCGCCGCCTCTATCGCCCGGAGGCTGTTCTCTATCTGCCTTATGGCGCTTCTGACATCCAGCGCTATATTATCCTTGACCTGGCTGAACGTTATAACGCTCCTGTCCAGCTCGGCCGACGCCTTCACATAATTCCCTCGCGCCGTCCGGTTAAAGAGCGGATATGAGAATATGCCCAGGACCTGCCACGTCGTAAAATCTGCTCCCCATATCTGGTTAAACGCGTCGCTCGGGCTGTTGAACTGCGGCGGAATCGGCTCGGGTTCCTCGTCGAAGCTGAGCCTGTTGGGGTTCTCGTCGCCGCCCAGGCCCTGGAGCTGAACGCTTCCCTCGACCGCCAGCCTCGGGAGCCTCTGGTTGGAGTAATATTTCCTGAGCGTCTCGCGGTTCTCTATTTCGAGCTCGGCCTGCTCCATCTCCGGCCTCTCCTCATAGGCTATGCCGAGCGACTCTTCTTCGCTGAACCTCCTCACCTCCGTGGTCGGCTCGTCGATTGTCGTGATTCTTAATCCGAGGTCGATGGCGAGCACATTCTTGAGATTGTCCTGCGCCGCCTGGAGGTCGTTCTCGGCCCTTATCACGCTCACCTCCCTCGCGGCGACCTCGGACTCGGCCTGCGTCACGGCAACCGGCGGGAGGACTCCGACGTCCACCTGTATCCTGTTCCTTTCCCTGAGGTCGACGGCAAGGTCGAGGGCCGTCCTTTCGAGGTCGAGGTTTTTCTTCGCCGCGACGACGAGCCAGTATCTCCTCTCGACTTCCAGGAGCACCTGCGAAACCCTCTTTTCGAGCTCTTTGTCGGATATCGTGCTCGACCTCTTTGCCGTTATGATAAACGCCCTGTTCACGTCCAGACCGAAGTTCCGGAGCAGCTCCTGACCGATGCTGAAATTAACGTTGTTAAACCAGTTCGGGCTCAGGTCTTCGAGGGGTGAATTCGTATCAGTCCTGGTCGTCGATACGTTAAAGAGGTTGTAGAACGTTCCTGTAGGCAGAATCCCTTCGATGTTCGATTCTATGCCGAACTGCTTCTGCCTTATCGCGCCGCTCGGTATGAATGTGCTGAGCTGCGGAGTCTCCCCGTCGTTGTAAAACGAGACGAGGTTGAAGTACGGGTCGAACGCGCCTTCCTGGGTCTTTATCTCGCCCTCGGATATGACGACGTTCTGTTCCTGTATCTGGATGTCCCTGTTGTTTTCGAGCGCTATTTTGATAGCGTCGGCGAGGGTGAGATCCAGCTCCCCTCCCGCCCCTGAAATCGTAAAAAGAAGAATCAGGAGAGTATTAGTCATCCCCGCCTCCTGGAGATTATACGGATGTCAGGATATTGCCTGCTCATGCGAAAGTAGAACACATATACTAGAATAATTCCGTAATAGAATGTCCGGTTATGTGCTTAATCTCAAGCTTGACACGCCGGATGCCGGCAGGTACTTTGTAAGTAATTACTTACTTACAGCCTACCGGGAAGAGTGTGAATGTCAACAGATAAAGCCCTCGAAAAAGAGGCGCCGAATCCACGAGAAAAAGCCAGCACGAGGGACAAGCTGCTCGAAGCCGCGATAAAGCTATTCGCGGAGAAAGGCTTCAACGGAACCACAACGAAAGAGATAGCGGAGAGGGCCGAGGTCAACGAGGCCTTGATATTCAGGCATTTCTCCACAAAGCGCGATCTTTACGGCGCAATAATAGAAAAGAAAATATTCGAGGAGCCCGGGATCGAGATAACGCTCGAAACCCATAAGGACTCCAAGGACGACGCGCTTGTTTTCACAGCCATAGCCACTCGCATGTTCGACAGGTGCGGGAAAGACCCGAGCTTCATGCGCCTCCTTCATTTCAGCGCGCTCGAAGGGCACGACCTTTCCGACATGTTCTTCGAGACGTATGTGGAATACATCAACATGCTCATCTGCGATTATATCGAAACGCGCATAAAAGACGGTGCGTTCCGCAATGTAAACCCTCTCTATGCGTCCAAAGCCTTCATAGGCATGGTCGTAAACCAGATAATCGCGCAGGAGCTCTTCGGAGAGAAAAAGCGCGGCAAGATCGACCAGGAGCAGGTCGTAGCCACATTCGTCGGAATATTCCTTAACGGCATCAAGGCCTGCTGACAGGCCGTCTTGAACACAAAGCCCATTCCCTTATTTTCCGGGTATGAGCCGCCGGGAGCCGCTCATACCCACTTAACGGCATATTTCCTCTTATACGATTCCCTGCCGCCCCGGTGTGTTAACATTAATCCGCCACATGCACGAGCGCATAAGAAAAACACGCCTTTCCGACTGGATTCCGCTGGCGGTGCTTCTCACGCTGTCCGTCGTATTTGCGCGCCCGTTCATACCGGCGTGGGGATTCGTCTTCGCGCTCTCGTTCTCGATATTCTTCGGGTTCAAATGGCTCACCCTTAAAAGGGCCGTAGCCGGCGGCGTAAGGCCGGGATTGAGACGCGCGCTCGGTTACGTATTCTGCTGGGTCGGGATGGACGCCGGGAGATTCCTCGACGAATCACGACGGCCTGAAATTCCGCGCGCGGGCGAATGGATCGCCGCTACGCTCAAGACAGCCCTCGGCTGCGTCATATTCTGGATAATCGCGCGGGAGGTGTATGAATCCCACGCGCTCGCTGGCGGCTACGTCGGGTTCACAGGCTTTCTCCTTCTCACCTTCTTCGGCGCCTTTCATCTCCTATCGCTCACATGGCGGCACATCGGCGCCGACGCGGAGCCTATAATGCGCTCGCCGCTCCTGGCTTCATCGCCGTCCGACTTCTGGAGCCGGCGATGGAACCTCGCCTTCAGAAATATCGACAGCGAATTCGTCTTCAAGCCGGCGGCCCGGAGGTGGGGCACAGTGCCGGCGGTGCTGGCGGCGTTTTTCTTCTCCGGCGTGCTCCACGACCTCGTAACGTCCTTTCCAGTAAACGCGTGGTACGGCGCGCCGACTCTATATTTCATGATTCAGGCAGCGGGGGTTATACTCGAAAAATCGCGGGCAGGGATAAGTGCAGGGCTCGCCTCGGGGCTTCGGGGCCGCGCATTCACGATAGCCCTCGTCGCGGGGCCAGTGTTTCTGTTATTCCACCCGCCCGCCATCGAGCACGCCTTCATACCGTTCATGCGTGCGGCCGGCGCGCTTTAGACAACCGGCGCCGAGAGATCACACATGCTGTTTAACGTGAAGAAAAATTTCCTCTTGTCCGTCGTTCTAACGCTCGCGCTGGCGGCCCTGGCGCTCGCCCTGAAATACGCCCTCGGCCTCGAATGGCAGTCCTCCGGCGCAGTCGATTTTATTCCGGGATTCGCCGCCGGTCTCGCCGCGATACTCGCTTCGGACCTCGTCCTCGTAATCCTCCTCGCCGCAATTTTCAAAAACGAATTCATAAAGACCTACATGCAAATGGCCGATTATTTTGCAGGGCAGCGCATCTCCGAAATACTCGCCGGCGGCCTTCTCGCTGCCGGTGAGGAGATGATTTTCCGGGGCGTCATACTCCAGGTGATGGTGCAGCCCCTGAATTCAGGACCGGTGGCCGCAGTCCTCGTCTCCTCGATACTCTTCGGTCTCTTTCACATAATCGCCCGGAAGCGCCTCGCCCTCTTTTCCATATGGGCGGTATGGGAAGGTGCTGTCCTCGGCGTGGTTTATTTGTACACCGGCTCGCTGCTGGTCACAGCCTCCGTCCACGCGGTGCACGACATCCTCGGATTCACAGTCTTCGCCTTGAACCGGAAGCGCGGATTTTTCCTCACCGGGAGACGCGCCTGAGGCCAACTACCGCCGTTATGGTAATATAATCGCCGCTGTCGGAATTAATCCCCTGAAGGAGAATGTAATGAGTTACGAAACCGAGCTGAAAGCCGCTGTCCGCGCCGTCGTAAACGCCTCACGGCTCTGCATGAACGTCCAGTCCGCCCTCGTATCGGCTGAATCGATGACGAAGAAGGACAAGTCGCCCGTAACGGTCGCCGACTTCGGCGCGCAGGCGATAATATGCGGCGAGCTCGTAAAGGCATTCCCCGATATCCCCATCGCGGGCGAGGAGGATTCGGCGGAGCTGAGAACGCCCGAAGGCGATGCGCTTTCAGCACAAGTGCTCGAATACGTGAGCGCCGTAGCTCCCGGCGCTACTGCCGACGGCATACTCGGTGCGATAGATTCAGGGAATTACGACGGCGGAGCGGCTGGAAGATTCTGGACGCTCGACCCCATTGACGGCACGAAGGGCTTTCTCAGGGGAGAGCAGTACGCCGTCGCCCTCGCGTTAATCGAGGACGGCGAAGTAGTCCTCGGTGTGCTCGGATGCCCTAACCTCCCGTTAGACCTCGGCGACCCCGCGCGCGGCGCGGGATGCTTGCTCACAGCCGTCAAAGGCGGCGGGGCCTACATGCAGCCCCTCGACGGCGGCGAGGCCGTGCGTATATCAGTTTCGGGTATTTCCGACCCCTCCCTCGCCCCGATATGCGAGTCCGTCGAATCGGCGCACTCATCCCACGACGAATCGGGCCGCGTCGCGGAAATACTCGGCGTCAGCGTCCCGCCGCTAAGGATCGACAGCCAGTGCAAGTATGCTGTTATCGCGCGCGGCGACGCTTCGATTTATCTCCGGCTCCCGACGAGAAAGGACTATATGGAAAAGATATGGGACCACGCAGCGGGCTCCCTCATAGTCGAGGAAGCGGGCGGAAAGGTAACGGACGTCGCCGGTAAGAAACTGGATTTTTCACGCGGAAGGACGCTTGCCGGCAACAGCGGCGTCATAGGCACGAACGGGCTGGTGCATGACAGTGTGCTCGCGGCTGTGAAAGAGGTTATCGGCGGCTGAGTCGCGGACTTACCTTCTCACCCTGAACTTTTCGGACGCCTCGCCCAGGAGCGCGAGGTCGTCCTCTCCGAGCGTGAACCCCATAGCCCCGGCGTTGTCCTCGGCCTGGCGGACGGACGTCGCCCCCGGAACCGCGACGACCCAATCGCCGCGAAAGTTGATGACCCAGTTTATCGCGGCCTGCGAAAGCGTAACGCCGTATTTCCTCGCCACCCTCCCGAGCGCCTCGACGACGGGCCTCGAGGCCTCGATGCTGGAGCGGTTGAGCGACCCGTAGTACCTCCTGAAAATATTCCTCGTCTGAAGAAGCTCCGGGTTCTCGTGAAACTTCCCAGTGAGAATCCCGCGCCCGAGCGGCGAGTAGGCGATGATCGTCATCCCGAGGTCCTCCGCCGCGTCGAGCACCCCGTTCGTCTCTATCTCACGCCGGACGAGGCTGTAACTCACCTGGTTCGAGACGAGTGCGAGCCCCAGTTTCGACAGCTCCATGTGCGCCTTCCGCATGTCCTCGGCGGAGAAGTTGCTCACCCCGACGTACCTGATCTTCCCTTCCCCCGCGAGCCGCGCCATCTCTCTCATCTGCGCCTTTATGGACGAGAGCGAATAGGGGTTGTGAATCTGGTGGAGGTCTATGTAATCCGTTCCGAGACGAGAGAGGCGCTCATCTATCGTCTTCGCTATCGACCCCGCCGTCCGGAGAAGCGGCCACCACTTGTCGGCGATGACGACTCTCTCCCTCTTTATCCCGAGTGCCGCAAGCGCGCGCGATAGCGCGGCTTCGGACTCTCCCCTGCCGTAAAGCTCCGCGGTATCGAACCAGTTCACTCCGCCCTCGACGGAGACGCGCACAATCCCCTTTATGTCGTCTTCCGAGAGCGGCGGCCACAGGAGACCCGAAAGCCCCCTGCCCCCGCTGAACTGCACCGTGCCGAGGCCGACCGGAGAGACTGACAGATCCGACATTCCCAATCTTCTCTTGCCGCTGCTACCCGTTTTTTTCACAGTGCCGACTCTCTCCGATCCATGATCTATATGATTCATAATGCGGGAATCTGTTAAAAGCGCAATATCTGTTATACAATAAATCTGTTTTTTACACTCGTTAGACAGTATCCGTAATGTGGGGGATAAATGGAATTCTACTATGTGCTCCTTGGCACGCGTCCGCTCTGGGTGGTTTTTGTCGTTACCGTTGTCCTGGTTCTACTATCCGTATACATAGGCTACAAGATCGGGAATCATGTGCACCGGAAAAGGGGCGGCGCCGGGTCGGCTGCGGGCTCGGTCGTAGCCGCTTCACTCGGGCTCCTGGCATTCATGCTGGCGTTCACTTTCGGCATCGCTTCCAATCGTTACGACACACGGAAGCAGCTCGTGCTGAAAGAGGTCAACTCGATCGGCACGACTTACCTCCGCGCCAACATGCTTCCGGAACCGCCCAGGGCTGAAGCCAGGGAGCTTCTGAGAGAATATGTTAAATTAAGGGCCTCGCTTATCTCAAGGGGAAATTGGAACGACCCCGAAAAAATCCAGAAGATTATCGACGAATCCGAGGCTATTCAGGATCGGCTCTGGACACAGGCCGAGTATCTCGGCAGAGAACATTCCGGTTCCGAGGTCGTGAGCCTGTATATCACCTCCCTCAACGAAACGATCGACCTCCACACGGAACGCGTCGTCGTCGCCCTCCAGTATCACATCCCGAGCGCCATATGGGGAGCCCTTTATCTCCTTACCATTTTGACGTTCAGTCTCGTCGGCTTCGAAATCGGCCTGACAGGCGGGGGGAACATCTGGGTAAGCCTTATTATCGCGCTTATTTTCTCGACGGTCATATTGCTCATAGCCGACCTCGACCGCCCCATGCAGGGCAACATAACGGTGAGCCAGCTGCCCATGAAGCAGCTGATGGAAAAGATGGAGCTGGGGGGGCCGTAACAGGCCCGCGAAATGGGTGCGTGCATCCGCCTGCCCGTATTTAAAATCCCGATTTCCGTTACTGTCGGGGGAAAGAGAATAATGACTGAACGTATTCCCGGCCCCGTGTCCACCTCGCTTTCAAACGACGGGAATTCGAAATATAATAGCGTTATGCCGGCTGAAAAACGAATAATCGACCTCTCGATAAAAGTGGAGCCCGCACCCGGCCCCGAGCACCAGAGGCTCGAAATAAAATACGAGCGCCACGAAGACACTGCCGAGTACGTCGCGATGCGCTTCGACTGTGAAAAACGGGACCTTCCCGGCGGCCTCGGCTGGGCTAACGAATACGTAACGCTCGGCACGCACGTCGGAACGCACATGGACGCCCCCTGGCACTATCACCCCGTCTCCGAGGGCAAAAAGGCGCGCACTATAGACGAGATGCCCGTCGAATGGTTCTACGGCGACGGCGTCGTCATCGACATGCGTCACAAAAAACCGGGAGAGCTGATTTCGACCGGCGACCTTGAAGAAGCGCTCGACAGAATTGACTACGAGCTGAAACCCTTCGACATTGTTCTCGTGATGACGGGCGCCGACAGGCTCTGGGGTACGCCCGAGTACTGGAGCACATTCCCCGGCCTCGGGAGGGAATCGACCCTCTGGCTCTGCGACCAGGGGATTAAAGTCATGGGAACGGACTCCGCCGGGTGGGACAGGCCGTTTAAGGTGATGACGGAGGAATTCAAAAGGACGGGCGATGCCAGCGTTCTATGGGGTGCTCACTTCGCGGGGATAGAAAAGGAATACTGTCAGATAGAAAAGCTCACGAACCTCGATCTCTTGCCGCCCTTCGGTTTCAAGGTAGTCTGCCCTCCTATAAAAGTTAAGGGCGCGAGCGCGGGATGGGTGCGCCCGATAGCTATTTTTGACTAGTCTTTTTGACGCCGCCCTGCTTCGGAGAGGCGAAGACGACAGTCCAGTAGGTCTTGTTCCTCGTGTCCTTGTTGTGAAAGCACGCCCCGCCTATCTCGGTCATGCGCGGCTGCATCAGCACCTCGCAGTGAACGGGGCTTCGAATCCACGCCGCCACGACCTCCTCGGCCGACTCCCTGCCGACCGAAATATTCTCCCCTACCATAGCCCACTCGTAGTCGAGCTTCTCCACCCTGTCCGAAACCTCGGACCCGTCCGAGCCCTCGTGGCTGACGAAGTCTCCCGTCGCCATGTCGACGGAATGCTCCAGCGCGGCCCGGGCGAGCGTAGGGTTCCATTCGACCCTTCCCACGGGAGTGAATATCTTATATCCGCAGTTACGGCTCTGAGACCTCGCCTTGTTTATGAGCGCCGTCATTTTCTCTTTGATTACGTCGAAGTCCTCGCAGCGGTAGGAATCGTTGGCGAGAGCGTACCTTATCTCGCTTCCGCCGCATCCATAAAGGAGAAGCGCCGCCGCCGGAATGAGTAGAAGCCTCTTCAACATTCTTTAAATTATACTCGGCAGTGATGAGGGAATCATCCGGAAAATCACGCGGGGAATTTTCACGGCGGGGAGACGCGGAAGATATAATGCAAGCCTCGCTCAGTCGGAAGAATCTTCCTTGTTATACTTATCGATAAAGCTCTGCCTTCCCGAGCCGTATTTGTACATCTTGTACCTAAGCTCGTTTTTCTTGTAATAGCCCTGGTGATATTCCTCGGCGGGATAAAACTCGGTCGCCTCCGTTATCGCGACGACGACGGGATTGCTGAACTTCCCGGACTCGTCGAGCTTTTTCTTAGACGCCTCGGCCGCCTTCCTCTGTGCTTCGGAGTGATAGAATATCTCCGGCCTGTACTGGCTTCCCCTGTCGGCGAACTGGCCGCCCGAATCCGTGGGATCGATATTGAGCCAGAATACATCGAGCAGCTTCTCGTACGAAACGACTTCCGGGTCGTAAATGATTTCGACGGCCTCCGCGTGTCCCGTGCTTCCCGTCGATACCTGCTCGTAGGTGGGATTCTTCACCGTCCCGCCCGTGTACCCGGCTATCGTTTCTATAACGCCGTCTAGCTTGTCGAAGGGCGGCTCGATGCACCAGAAGCATCCCCCCGCGAACGTCGCCTTCTCATACTTTTTATCGCCCGCGTCGGGCTTGCCGGTTTCCTGCGCCGACGAAGACGCCGCCGTGAATACGCACGCGGCGAATAATGCGAATACGAAGAGTAACGCAAGTCTTTTCATTATGATTCCCCCGGCGGTTTCGTGCACGCGCCGCCCGCTGTTTTTGACATTGTATAAGGATAGCCGGAGAGGATGAATTTTATACCGGCGATTCGTAACGGGTCAGCTGAGAAGCCCCCACTTCTTCATCCTGTAGCGAAGCACCTCGCGGGTTATGCCGAGCATCTCCGCCGTCCTCGTCTGGTTCCAGTTGTTGAGGTCGAGCGCCTTGATAATGACCTTCTTCTCTATCTGGTAGAGCGAAGCGTCCTCTATGGGAACGTCTATCACCATCTTCTCTTCGGAGTTCTGCACCTTAAGGCTCTCGCTGTCTTCGAGCTTGAGATACCTCGGGTTGAGCACCTTGTCCTCGCTCAGAAGCACAGCCCGCTCGATCGTGCTCCTTAGCTCCCGGACATTCCCCGGCCAGTTGTAGTTGAGGAACGTCTTCCTTATCTCTTCGGGTATTTCCGTGATGTTCTTGCTGAGGTCGACGTTGAAGTACGAAACGAAGTGGTCGGTGAGGGACGGTATGTCCTCTTTCCTGTCCCGGAGCGCGGGCATCTCGAAGCTGAGAACGTTCAGCCTGTGGTAGAGGTCTTCCCTGAAATCCCCTTTCTTGACGAGCGCCTTGAGGTCGTGGTTCGTGGCCGCTATAACGCTAATGTCGACGCTTATATCGCGATTGCCCCCGAGCCTCCTGAACGAGCGCTCCTCCACAGCCTTAACGAGCTTCGCCTGGAGCGCAAGGCTCATGTCGCCTATCTCGTCGAGGAACACAGTCCCTCCGTCCGCCTGCTCCAGTATGCCTTTCTTGAGATTCTTCGCGTCCGTGAACGCGCCCGCCTCGTGCCCGAACAGCTCGCTTTCGAGAAGGGTCTCCGGTATCGCGGCGCAGTTCAGCTCGATGAAAGGCCTCTGCCTCCTGACGCCGTTGTAATGAAGAATCTTTGCCGCGAGCCCCTTCCCCGTCCCGCTCTCCCCTGTGATGAGGATCGTCTTCGGGTCCGTCTCCGTGAGCTTTTTAAAGAGCGTGATAATCTCGTTCACAGGCCCGCTCACGCCTATAAACGCATCGAATCCGTACTTCTCCTGCGCCCTCATGGCCGCGGCGCTGACGTTATTCTTGAGCTCGCTCGTCCTTATGGCGTTTCGGACCATAACCTTCAGCTTGTCCAGCGGAAACGGCTTTTCGATGAAGTCGTACGCGCCGACTCTGATGGCACTGACGGCGACCTCGACGTTCCCGTGCGCCGTCATCATTATAGCGGTCGGCGGATGGTCGAACTTGGAGAAGGATTTCAGTATCTCCAGCCCGTCCGTATCCGGGAGGCGGAGGTCTAAAAGCACGAGGTCGGGGTTTTCCCTTTTCGCAATTTCGATTCCCTCCCTGCCTTCGTACGAAGTGATGACAGAATATCCCTCCTGCGTGAGCGCCTTGTGGAGCTGCTTACAGAGGAGTCTTTCGTCCTCGATTATGAGTATCAGAGAGCTCATTCGTTATCGTTCCTTTTGCGCGGCGTATCGTCACGAAGCGCGCTTTTCCTCGATTCCGAGGTCGTTCGGTATTTCGACTATAAATGTGGACCCTTCGCCTACTTTGCTCGAAATGTGGAGCTTCCCCTTGTGGGCTTCTACTATACGGCTCGATATCGCGAGCCCGAGCCCCGTGCCCGTTTCCTTGGTCGAATAAAAGGGCTGGAGTATACGCTCCGTCTCGTCGTCGGGTATGCCGCATCCGGTGTCGGAAACCTCTATTTCTATGGAACCGTTCCCGCACCTCGTCCCCACCCTCACCTCGCCGAAGCTCCCGGTGGCGTCTATGCTGTTTATCAGAAGGTTGAGGACCACCTGCTCTATCTGCTCGTGGTCGACATAAAACGTATTCGCGCACGAAAGCTCTTTTTTAATGATTACGCCCTTGGCCTTGGCCTTCTTTACGACGAGATTGATCGCCCTTTCGACGATGTCGTTAGGCCCGCATTCCATGAGCTGAAGACTCTTCGGATGCCCGAGCTGAAAGAGGCCCTTCACGATCCTCTCGAGCCTCGATATCTCGTCGAGTATCTCGCTCATCGTCTGCCTGTGCTCTTCGTTCCCCGTCTCGTCCCTCATTAGCTCGAGCGCGAGACCTATGCCGGAAAGAGGGTTCCTCACCTCGTGCGCCACGCCCGTCGCAAGCTCGCCTATGGCGGCCAGCTTCTGCGAATGTGCGAGCTGGCGGTGCTTCTCCCCGATTTCGGCCGTCGCCTCGGCGATCTTGAATTCGAGAAGCTCGTTAAACTCCCTCGTCGTCTTCAAAAGCTCCAGTATCTCGTTATTCTTCCGCTGAAGCTCCCGGCTGTTGCGGTCGATATTGTCTATCATGTTGTTAAACGCCTTGGCCAGGGTCTCTATCTCCCCCGAGGAGCCGCCGGCCTTCACCCTGACCGAATAGTCCCCCGAGGCGACGGACTCAGCCGCGTTGAAGAGGCTCATTATCGGCCTCGTTATCACCCTCGGCACGAACACCGTCAGCATGACGCCGAAGAGAAGCGTGAGCCCGACGGCCGTGAACGTCATGACGTATGAAAATTTGATCTGCCTGTCCGATATCCTGATGGCTTCGAGGAGCATCTGGTTGGCGAAAATCCCCTGCTGCCCTTCTTCCTTCGCCGTCAGTATCGTCGAAAGCGTGTCGTAGCGCCCTCTTATGTTCGACGCCGTCCTGTCCATGTTGTAAATGCTGTATATGGAGAGCCCTCCGATAAGCAGCATGAAAAAAAACATCAGTGCGTATCCGAGGGTTATCTGCTTGCTGAGACTCAAGAAATCTTACCCCTCCCCGTAGTGCCACGGGGACGTTCTATAATATGTGATTGTACCTGTTTTTAATGACAACTCATATCGATTTTTTAAGTATCCATAATAGATTAACGCGCCTCACGCGGGATTTCGCGGCAGAGGAAGGAGCGATTCACGGATGGCTTCGGGCTTCCCTCTCACTGACGGGGCCACTTCGCGAAGCGCTAAATGACGTAAAAACAGGTATGGATTATTCCGCAGGTTCGGGTAGATTATAGTTCCTCAGAATGGTACTGTTTTTATTGTTAAAATGACAATAAAGCGCCCCGGGCTTAATTATCTAGGAATAACTTTTCTACTGTTTCTCCTCACTGGCTGTTACACCGACAAGGAAGCCGTGCAGGAGCTCTACGACAGGCAGACTGTCCTCGAAACGCGCATGGAGCAGCTCGTAAAAGACCTCGACGCCATGCTCGTGCGAATGGACGCCGACATACAGGCGGTGGAATCCGGCCAGGCCAGGATCGCCCGCGACGTCGAAAGCATGAGGGAAAAGAACGTCAACCTCAAGAAAGAGATGGAGAAGGTGGCCGCGAGAAAGCCCGTAAAGAAAGACAGCAAGCCCGCGGCAGCGGCGCCTACGGTGAAGAAAGAGCAGCCCTCTTCGAACACACCCGAGGTCATGTATTCGAAGGCCGTGAAAAGCTACAACAACGGAAAGTTCGAAGACGCGATACTCGAATACCAGAGGCTGATAGATACCTACCCCACCGACAAGCGCGTCCCGGAGGCATACCTCAGGCAGGGAATGGCGCTCATAAACCTCGGAAGAACGCAGGAAGCCAAGTTCTTCCTCAACGCCCTCATCGACAAATACCCGAATTCGAGCGAAGCCCAGACAGCCCGCGAAAAGCTCAACACGATTTAAACCGAACAGAGCCCAGGTCCTGCGGCTCCCTCCAAAATTTCTACCCACTTTACAACCGGCTATGCAGTCTCAGGCCGAAACGGTATTCATGGTCTCGATGGCTATCACAAGCTCTTCGTTCGTCGGTATGACGTACACACGGACGGGGCTGCCGTTCTTTGTGACGACGGCATCGTTCCGGGAGTTCGCTTCCACGTCGAGCTCTATGCCGAGCCACGCGAGCCCAGCGCATATCTTCTCACGGACGAGCGCACTGTTCTCGCCTATACCCGCCGTGAAGACGAGCGCGTCGAGGCCACCGAGCGCGGCGGCGAGCGAACCGGCTTCCCTGACAGCCCTGTAAGCGAAGTAATCTATCGCGAGGCGCGCCCCCGGCGCGTCGCTCACTTCGAGGTCTCTCATGTCGGAGGAGAGACCCGATATGCCAAGAAGGCCGGACTTTTTGTAGAGGAGGGCCTCGGCTTCACCGGCTCTCATGCCCTTTTCAGTCTGTAGATAGAGAATTACGCCCGGGTCTATGCCACCGCTGCGGGTACCCATCGGCAGCCCGTCGAGGGCCGTGAACCCCATCGTCGTGGCGACGCTCTTTCCGCCGAGCGTCGCGCAGAGGCTCGCCCCCGCGCCGAGGTGGGCGGTGACTACCCGTCCCGAGGCTGCTTCGGGGCTTATCTCCCGGAGCCGCGAGATGACGTATTCGTAAGATAGTCCGTGAAAGCCGTACCGGACGACGCCCAATTCGTAGTATTCCAGCGGAAGCCCGAACATCTGCGCGAGTTGGGGCTGTGTCCTGTGAAACGACGTGTCGAAGCACGCGACGTTCGGCACGCCCGGATACGCTTTCATTAGGGCGCGTATCCCGGAAACGTTATACGGCTGGTGGAGCGGCGCGAGCGGCTCCAGCTCCGCGAGCTTCGCTACAACACTCTCGTCGACTGCCGCCGGCCCCGTAAACTCCGTCCCCCCGTGGACGACCCTGTGCCCGACAGCCGACGGTCCGCCTTCGGGGATAATCTTCCCGAGCTTCCCTTCCAGCCAGCCGAAGCATTCGTCGTGGCTCGTTACGCCGTCCCCCGGTTTACCCGAGGAAAGGGTATTCCCCTCCCCGTCCTTTAT
>JAGVLR010000266.1 GCA_020054175.1 Candidatus Dadabacteria bacterium | reverse complement strand
TGAAGGGGATTTTCAGGGTGGAGATTTAAGGTAGCCGACGCGCAAAAGATGGTTAGTGCAAGAAAGCAGATTCGTCGGATGTCAGCGGACACAGTCCGCAAATCCCCCCATCCCCCCTTTTTCTAAGGGGGGCTAAAAAGAATGAAAAAGCTAAAGAGATATCCTGAATGTTTTGGTTTGTGTTGCTATGGATCAGTACTAGATAAGCTTTTTGTAAAATCGGCCAAGAGCTCTCGATTCCTCGCTCGCTCGAAATCGTAGTTCCCGGCTTCGCTGAAGCTTCGCCGCGACAGGCAGGATGGCGGATTATTAATATTGGCGGTACCCCCTCACCCTTTATCCCTCTCCCGCGTTGGGGAGAGGGGAAGAATTTAAAAGACAAGAAAACGACTAAGTCCTCCATACCCCTCCGGCTACGGCTCACGTCTTCGCCGCGACAAGCCTTTTTCTAAGAGGGGAACAAAAAGCAAAGACGGATTTCTCGTATTAGTTCGGAATGACACACGCATCGCGTGTTTTTCGACGTAGCGAGACAGGCGATTCAAAGCACCTGTCGCGCGACAGTTTGTAGATGCAGAATTGGTGCTATGCCGGTTGCCAGCACGCGCTGCGTGCCTCAGGGGACGAGGTTGAGTGTGATTCTTCTTTTCTCGACGTCGGCTTCGGTGACTTTTACTTTTACTGTCTGGCCGATGTCGAACCAGCGTTTTCTCCAGTTGGGGACGCTGTCTCTCGGGACGAGACCTTCGACAAATATTCCTTTTACCTCTACGAACATGCCGAACGGAAGAACGCTGAGGACGACCCCTTCGAACTCTTTACCGACGTAGGATTTCATGAGGTACGCCCTTTCGAGGTTGATCGCTTCCCTCTCTATTTCGTCGGCGTAGCGCTCTTTCTTCGAGGACTGCTCGGCCATCCAGTCGAGCGATTCCTTATCGTACGGCGGAGTGCCTTTTTTCATCACCGCGTTCATAATCCTGTGGACTATGAGGTCCGGGTAGCGGCGTATGGGTGACGTAAAATGAGAGTAGTGTTTTATCGAAAGGCCGAAGTGTCCCTCTTCCTGGGTGGAGTATATCGCCCGCTTTAACGAGCGGAGTATGAGCATGTTGACCGCCATTTCCTCGGACCGGCCGCGGCTCTTGTTGATTACGCTCTGGAGGTCGAGCGTCGTGATTTTGCCGTCGGCAGGGAGCGTGTATCCGAGCTTTTTGACACCCTCCGAGAGCTCTATCAGGGATTCGATATCGGGCCGCTCGTGAATCCTGTAAATCGACGGAATCTGAAGACGGCAGGTTTGTGTCGCGACCGCCGTATTGGCCGCGATCATGAATTCCTCAATGAGGACGTGGGCCATGTTGCGCTGTGTCCTTACGACGTCGACGGTTCTTCCGAGCTCGTCGCGTATGAGGTTTGGCTCGGGGAAGTCGAAATTGAGCTCTCCCTTTTCGCTCCGCCTCACCCTAATGAGCTTGAAAAGCTCGCGCATGACAAGAAGCTTTTCGACGACTTGTTTATCAATATCCGATTCGGCGGCGCTGTCTTCCAGAACGCCCGCAACCCTGCTGTATGTGAGGCGGGCGGCGCTTCTGATGACGCTGTTGTAGACCTTCGAGCTCATCATCTGGCCCTTTCGGTTAAAGTCCATTTCTACCGTCTTCGTGAGCCTGTCCTTGGACGGCACCAGGCTGCAGAGGTCGTTCGAGAGCTTCTCTGGGAGCATCGGCACGACCCTGTCGGGCATGTAAACGCTCGTTGCGCGGTTGAGGGCTTCGTTGTCGATTTCGCCGCCGATGGGGACGTAGTACGAGACGTCGGCTATCGAGACGAAGAGCCTGTAGCCGAAGTGGGTGCGTGTGATGCCGACCGCGTCGTCGAAGTCTTTAGCGTCGTCGCCGTCGATGGTGAATATGATCTCTTCACGGAGGTCTGTTCTTTTTTTGATTTCACTTTCAGGGATTTCGTCGGGTGTCCGGGCGAGCTCTCTCTGCACTTCGGACTGGAATTCCTCGGAGAGTCCGTACTCCCTTATGATGCCCTTCTTTTCCGCTTCGAGATCGCCGGCTTTGCCGAGGACTTCGATTATGCGCCCGTTGATCTTCCGGCGTGGAGAGACGCGGTTACTGACTTCGTAAACGACGAGGCTGTGGTTCCGGAGGTTCTTGATCTCGTCTATTCTGAGCGGGATGTGGGGCACCCGGTCGTCCTTGAGAATGATCTTTCCGGTCTTCCCGGTTTTGACGAATTTGCCGAGAATTTTACCGCCCTTGAGCATGCCCTTTATCGGCGCCGTCGTCGGGGCGGTCGGGAGGACCGGCTCGGGCTTCCTGCCGGCATCGGCTACGGCAGCCGCCGGGGAGCCCGCTGCGACATAACCGCCGTCGGCCTTTCCTATCTTGCCGTCCCTCACCATCTTATGGAGGATTTTCTTAAGGAGCTCTTTTCCTTCCTTGGGCACTCCGAGGCGCCTGGATATTTCCTTCGGCCTCATCGGCCGGAAATTCGAGCCTTTGAGGAGACGTACTATTTCTTTAGGTTTGGGGATTCTCATTTAGGACAGTGATTAAGGGCGAGTAGAAGCAATTATTACCTGCATATCAATGATTATTAGTGTCTTAGGTTACACTTTATATCTTAAATCTGCAATCCCCGCCGTTCTCCAGCAGGATAGGCTGTTGACAAAAAGTTGAACAGGGGCGAGGATTCAGATAAAATTCTGGCTTTCTGCCTGATTATAATAGAGAAGAAGGAGTCGGACTATTATGTTAAAGAAGAATCTGCCGGGCGCAATTCTCGTATGCCTGATACTGTTCAGCTTTATAGGCATCGGCTTTCATCTCGGTATTAACATACAGTGGGCAAGATTTTTCAAGTATTTCGCCGTCGCGGTCGTCATAGCGTTTATACTTTCAGCGATCGTCAACACCGTCCCGTCCGCCGGGAACGACAAGCACTGATTCCGAACGTCAGGGCGTGATTATAAGCCCGCCCCCGGACTTCGGCGCGGGTGATTCCTCGGGGTGATAGCGTACGATGTGTACGAGATAGCTCTGGGGATTCGGATCGTTCTCGACGTAAAACCGCGCTTCCCTTAAAAACTCGTCTACGACCTTTATGGCGAATTCGAGATCTACCCTGTCCCCTGTGATTTCAGGATTGTCTTTGTAGTCGGTTATCGCTATCAGGATGTTCGTCGAAAGCTCGTTGGCGTAGGAGTTCTCGCCCTGGTGCTGGTAGATGAGGCCTTTTTTCTCCGTATCCAGAGTGTTTTTGGTGAGCTCGAGCGCGGAGGCGAGGTCTTTGTTCGTGAGCCTTCTGTTGGCGCGGTAGGAATCGGCGAAGAGTTTTTCGAGGCGGGCGAAGACCGCGGGATTTCGATTGTACAGCTCGGCCCTGCGGACGTAGCTGACTCCGCCCTCTTTTTTAACCCTCTGGTGCATTACCTTGAGCTGGTGCTGCTTCTGTCCTTCTACGTAATACACGCAGCCTGACGGGCAGTTGATCTCAACTCCCCTTTTCTCTCCGCAGCAGACGGCGCATATGGAGCCGCCGAGCGCAAGGCATGCCCTCTTCCCTTTCCTGTTACCACAGCTTACGCACTTCATTACCTTAGCTAAATGACCCTGGGGGAAACGTTTTCCCTGACCCAGCTGATTATTTCGTCGGTCGACGTTCCGGGCTCGAAGACGGCCTTTACTCCCTTTTGCTTGAGGCCGTCGATATCTTCCTTGGGGATTATGCCCCCGCCGAAGACGGTTATGTCGCCGAGCCCCTTCTCTTCGAGGAGACGTATTATCTCCGGGAAGAGGTAGTTGTGAGCGCCGGAGAGGATACTGAGACCGACGGCGTCTACGTCTTCCTGAAGAGCCGTCTCGACTATGGCCTCGGGGGTGTTGTGAAGACCCGTGTAGATGACCTCGAACCCGGCGTCGCGGAGGGCGCGGGCCACTATCTTGACCCCCCTGTCGTGCCCGTCGAGGCCGGCCTTGCCGATAAGTATCCTTAACCTGTTTTCCTGTCCCATCTCTTAAGACCCTGTATCAAGTTTATGAGGTTACGCGATTTATAGAAAGTTTAAAAGGTATCGCCGCCCGTGAGATTAAAAATATCCCGGATCGCGATAGAAGCCGTATGCCTCGCGGAATATGTCGCTTATCTCGCCGAGGGTGGCGTAGTCGCGGACGGCGTCTACGATAAACGGCATCAGGTTGTCGCCCCTTCGCGCGGCGAGAAGTATATTTTCGAGCCTCGACTTTACGGCTTTGTTGTCGCGGCGGCGTTTCAGATCGGCGAGCTTTTCCCTTTGCGCGGTTTCGACCTCTTCCTCTATTTTGAGAAGCGGAATCGGGATTTCCTCGTTCTCTTCCACGTACTTGTTAACACCGACTATCGTTTTGATTCCGGTATCGAGCTCGCGCTGGTATTTGTAGGCGGCGTCGGCTATTTCTTTTTGAGGGTAGCCCTCTTCTATCGAGGCTATTATGCCGCCCATGCGGTCGATTTTGTCTATGTAGTCGAAGGCCTCTTTTTCGATTCGGCTCGTGAGGGATTCCATGAGGTAGCTTCCGCCGAAGGGGTCTATCGTGTTAACGACGCCGCTTTCCTCGGCGATGATCTGCTGTGTCCTGAGCGCGACCGTTACTGCCTCTTCCGTCGGGAGGGCGAGGGTTTCGTCCATGGAGTTCGTATGGAGGGACTGCGTTCCTCCGAGCACGGCGGCCAGTGCTTGTATTGTGACCCTCGCGACGTTATTAATGGGCTGCTGGGCTGTGAGACTTGCGCCGGCTGTTTGCGCGTGGGTTTTTAACGTAAGCGACTTCGGGTCTTTCGCCCCGAACCTGTCTCGCATGATCTTTGCCCACATGCGCCGCGCCGCTCTGAACTTTGCGACCTCTTCGAGGAAGTCGTTGTGGACGTTAAAAAAGAACGAAAGCCGTGGGGCGAACTCGTCGACGTCGAGGCCGCGCTTGATGCTTTCTTCGACATAGCCTATGCCGTCGGCGATTGTAAATGCGAGCTCCTGGACGGCTGTCGATCCTGCCTCCCTGATGTGGTAGCCGGAAATAGAAACCGGATGCCAGCCCCTGACGTGCCTCGCGCAGAATTCGATTACGTCGATGACGATTTTGACCGACGGGCTCGGCGGGGATATCCATTCCCGCTGGGCGATGAATTCCTTCAGCATGTCGTTTTGAAGGGTGCCGCGGAGTTTGTCCCAGCTTACGCCTTTTTTCTCGGCCATAACGAGATACATGGCGAAAACGATGCTCGCGCTGCAGTTGACTGTCATGGATGTCGTGACCTGATCGAGGTTTATTCCGTCGAAGAGTATTTCCATATCTTCAAGCGACGATACGGAAACCCCTTCCCTTCCGACCTCGCCGCGTGCCATGGCGCTGTCGCAGTCGTAGCCCATGAGTGTCGGCATGTCGAAAGCTGTGCTGAGGCCTGTCTGGCCCTGGCTCAGGAGATATTTGAATCTCCTGTTCGTATCTTCAGGGGTTCCGAAGCCGGCGAACTGCCGCATTGTCCAGAGGCGGCTCCTGTACATTGTGCTGTGTATGCCGCGCGTGTAGGGGAACTGCCCGGGGTAGCCTACTTCGGCGTCGGGGTCGAAACCGCGGAGGTCTTCAGTATCGGCAAGCGGCGGAACGTCCATGCCGGAGATAGTAGTAAAATCAGCCTCTCTTTTTTGAGCACGGCCGTACTCTCTTTCCCAGCGCTCCTTTGCCATTCTTTTTTTGTTAAGATCGGATTCCTGAACGGACATCGATGACCCCCTGAAGCAGACGCCGCACGAAACCGTCATGGGCGTACGTATATTTATAAATAGTAAACAAGAGCATGGGGTTAAGTCAAACGAAGTTTTTAGACTCACCATGAGGATTTGGTTGTTGTCGATATGTTTAAATCACTTTCGTGGAGTCCAATCTCTCATTCTGATTTTAGGTTTTTCGTATCTAGCTATATTGTGACGAATATACTCCTGAAGGCTAATCTTTGCTTTCGCTTGAGAGTTAGACGTAAAAGCACCTAGTAGTAAATCTGCAAGTTGAATTAGATCCTCGCTTTTTGAATCAACAGGAGAAAGCACTTTTATATTTCTGATTGCTCCCCATTCTTCTCTACGATTGCGATTTATTAAAAAGTGAAGGCGATCCCACCTGTACCCTTTTTGTAGCGGTTTACAGTCCAAGTAAGTATTGTAACGAAAGTGAGGTCCAATATTTTGCATTAAAAAAACGTAATAAGATTTAAAGAACCTTTCTTCTTCAGTAGAAGCCCACTCTTTCCAATATTGGCCTTTACTAACCTTCATTAAAGAAAAGGTCACATAACGGTCATCTAAAAATACATCTACAAATTTCTTATATATTGGCAACTTTTCTATGGATATTTTCTTCCATTTTAACTCACCGAAATAATTTAATCGATTTCTGACGGCAGATAGTTGATCTTTTAGAATTTGTGCTCGACGTGAAGTACATACCAGTGCTCCAAAAGCAAAAGCTACTTCGCTGTGAAGATATGTTTCATCACAATATAGATGATAGAACTGCACAAATCACCCACAATATATGTAATCTTGATTTAATATATCTTCTACCTAAATGACTTACAAAAGATTAAATTCGAAGAAGAGGTGTTGGGGAACAGTGAGAAGAGAAGGTCTCCGGGGCCGGGCGTGAGCTTCGTACGTCCGGCTCCGGAGAGGGCCAATCCCGCCGAGGGATCGGCGCCTGAATTATTGGGTAACGTCCGGCGGAAGTGTCGGTCCGTTTCTGTTGCCGCCGCCGTTATCAAGCCCGGGAGTCGGCGGGAGCGGGGGCTCGTCCACTTCCTGCGTTATGATCACTATCACTTCGATGAGTCCGTCCTCTTCGGATACGAGAGGGCATACGATCATGAATTCCGGTGGAATCTGGAGCTGCGTCCTGGCTAGTATTATCTGTGTTCCGGGCTGCCCGACAAAGGCGTTGTACTGTACGAAGAACTGGCCGGAGTTTACGTTGCCGAGTATCGGGGAGATGAAGATATCGTCTCCGACCTCCGGGTCGCCGCCGCCGTTAAGGGAGCCTATCTCGGGATTGCTGAGCGAGATTTCGACGAGAGTTCCCGGCTCGAGCCCTACGGACTGGAATGTGAGCGGGACCGCGATGTTGGTCGGCGCGGGGGTAGTCGAAGGATGCGGCACTATGAGCGGGTCGGTGTCGGGACCGGGCGTCGCCGCCACGAGGCCGACGCCGTCGAGGGTGAGCGTAGTGAAATCGCTCCCGCTTCTGCCGTCGGCGAGCCTGACCGTAGCCGAGATATTTATCGTAGCCGTTTCGTTTATACCGACGAGGACTCCCGAGAGGTAACTTACGAAGGCCTCGTTGTTTACTACCGTGCCGCTGCTGTCGAATAGGCATCCACGGAGCGCCGGCGGAAGGCCGCTGCTTGAAAATGTTATCTCGTAGTCTATCTCCGAACCGTCCGGAACGAGTAGAGTATCCACCTGTATGAACGACTCCTCGGATGCGTTTCCGAAGAGCGTATTCGGATTCGTGCTCATGTTCATTATGAACGTGTTAACCGGGTTCTCGGAGCCGTCGTTGCTGTCGAGACTGTCGACGCAGGCGTGCTGCGAAAATACCATGAGCCCGAGAAACATCAGTATGGAAATTACTTTTACAGATTTGTGTTTAAACATCCTGTTAATCATCATGTGTATCCATCCCTCCTTGCGTGAATAACCATTACTCCAAAAGATCCGCGTTCACCGAGAAAGTTACGATATCTATCGCGCCGCTGTCCGTGGACGCTGAAAGCGTCGCGGGATCTATTATCGCGTCGCCGATAAGAATGAGCACGAAAGCCATGCCGCGGTTATCGGTGAGAACGTCGAAAGGAGCATCCACCAGAGCGCCCATGCCGAACCATTCGGTTATGGGCGTCGACGCGCACTGCTGGGGACGACACGCGCTATTATCGACGAGCTGAAGCGCCCTCGCGTCGGCGATTCCGTCTCCGTTCGTATCTATGACGAACGTGTTCTGATTGGCGAACGACAGATCCCAGATCACCCTCACATCATTTAGAGGTTCTTCGTCCGGGCCGAGCACCTGAGCCTGCACGAGAATCTGAGTCAGGGCGTTCTGTCCTATCGTAATGTCTTCGGGCGGGTTCAGTATTTCTATCGTGGAGCCGAAAGGCGCGAACGGAGGATTCGACCCGCAGCTCGCTGCCACGAGACCGGCCGCGAGGAATCCGACAACAAGCGCCGGGAATATCAATTGACCCAATAATTTCCTTCTCATCAAACCATCCTCCTGGATATCTTCCTTTACCTGATGATCCTCGGTGTTATGAATACTATGAGCTCCCTTCTCTCGTCGTTCGTCCGGTTGTTCTGGAAGAGCCATCCGAGGAGGGGAAGCCGCGAAAACCAGGGAAGGCCGTTGTTTGTCTCGTCCATCCTGCGCGTGAATATACCGCCTATGACTATCGTTTCGCCGTCGCTCGCCAGAACCTGTGTCGTGGCCTCGTTCCTTCTTATGGAAGGCTGGCCGCCGGCGCCTGTGAGGGCCGGATCGGGCGAGTTGTCGGTTACTACTATTTCCATGAGTATTCTGTTGTCGTTCGTCACCTGGGGCGTTACGGAAAGGCTCAGCGTGGCGTCTACGAACTGGGTCTGCGTGCCTGCGGCGGAAACGCTGAGGAACGGAATCGAGACGCCCTGCTCTATCCTTGCCGGCGTGTTTTCGAGCGTGAGCACTTTCGGCGAGGAAAGGATTCGGCCGTCGCCCCTTCTTTCGAGCGCGGAGAGCCTTAAGTCGAGGTCGAACGCTCCCGTGAGACTGCCGAGCACGATACCGAGCACACCGCCCGAGCCCGCGCCCGCTGCCGCCGGGAGGTCTATTATAAAATTATCTCCCGTCGTTCCGAACGGGCTGCCGACTGTAGTACCGCCGACCTCTACGCTCGACGGGAACGTCGCGCCTGTCGGATTTCCGGTTGCCGCGGAGGCCCTGTAGTCGAAGCCCCACTGTACGCCGAGGTCGCGCGTGAAGTTGAGCGTTGCCTGCACTATGCGGGATTCGATAAGCACCTGCGGGGTCCTCGTGTCAAGATCCTCGACGAGGGATTCTATCTGCCCCGCCCTGACCGCCGTATCGTTTATAAGAATGCTATTGGTCCTGGTATCGACCCTGAGCTCGCCCCTGTCGCTTAGAAGCGGGTCTACGAGGGGAATGAGCTCGGCTGCCGTCGCGTAGTTGACGAAGACCTGGCGGGTGATGAGGGGCTCGAGCTCCTCGTTGGTTTTCACTGTCTTCCTTACCGCTCGCTGGCGGGCCTGAAGGGTGTTAAGCGGCGCTACCCTGAGGACGTTGCCGTCGAGGAAGGCTCCGAGACCGGCGTCTTCGAGAATGACGTCGAGGGCCTGGTCCCAGGGGACGTTCGTGAGCTTTAACGTTACAGTGCCGGCGACGTTACTGGCGATGATCATGTTGAGGCCGCTTATGTCGGAGATTATCCGGAGCACGTCTCTAATGTCTGCATCCTTGAAATCGAAGGAGACAAGCTGGCCTCTATAGGTTTTTACCGCTCCCGGCATCGAGGTTAGCCTGAAGTCGAAGGCGTAGAGATCCTCGGGATGTACGGAGACGTCGACCTGCTGCGCGCTGACCTGCTGCTGGGCCTGTGACTCTCCGAAGTTAAGGACGAGGTTGCTTCCGTTCTGGTTTACCGCTACCGGCACGCGAGACTCTTTTAACTCTACGACTACTATGACGTCGCTCGGCTTTATCGGGTCCCTGAACGAAGATATGAAGTTGATCGGGCTGTCGAAATCGCTTACGTCTCTCGAGACCTGAAATTTGTCGGCGAGGATGACGTTCGAGAGCTTGAGGCTCACTTTCTTATCCTCGTCCGCGAGCCGCTCGTATTGTATGGGGGACGCGGTGCCTATAGTTACGATTCCCATCCCCATTTCGACTTCGAAGCCGATGCTCTCGACGTGGTTAAACTGGTCCGAGGTATTGACCGCCGGGGCCTGCGCCACTTGAACGGAAGCGGCGCTGCCTGCCTGCGCCGCCGGGGATTTCGGACCTGTTAATGAGGCGTCTTCATAATCCGACCGCGGCGTCCCGCCTTCGGCGTACGCCGCCAGGGACAGCACACAGATAATGAGCAGTATGATTTTCCTGAACAGGGTTCTCATTAATCCATCCTCCTTCTGAAACATCCTCCTTAATTCATTCACCCGTCATTCACCGTCTTGAAATGCGAGAACCGATTTTTTTATTTCGACTTTTACCTCGCCGTAGACGTCTTCGGACTTTATGGTCTCCTCCACCAGAAGTCCGTTCTCTCTCACTTCGACTATTTCGCCTTCCTTGTTGCCTATCCTGTCTCCGTCGCCGAGGAAGTAGGTATTTCCCTCGGGATCGACGACCATGGCCTGGGGTTTTCCGTTCATCCACACGATGCCCGATATCCTGAACTGGTCGAGGGGATATCGCTGTATCGGCGGGACTACTACCGGCGCGGGGCCGGCTGACGGTATGTCGACGAGCCTTATGAACGGCTTGAAGGGGTCTCTCTTTCCGGCAGGGTCGTAGGGCGGCCTGTCATCCGAGGGGGGCTGTACGGCGCTTGCCCTTTCCTCCATTGATTTATCGGCCTCGGACGCCGATTCACCGGTTGGGGCTTCTGCGCCGGAAGGAACTTTGCCCTCCGCTTCCGCATCGGCACCCGGCGCTGGCTCGCCTTCGGGCCCGGGCGTCGGCCCGGCTTTTTCCCTGGCTGATTTTATGACTTCCATGCCCTCGCCTATGGTGTTTTCATCCCCGCTCTGCGAATAGGACCGGGAAGACCAGCAAAGCATTATCGTCAGCAGTATCGTGACGGCGAGCGCAGGAATGTTTTCAGCTTTCATAAGACTCATATTATTTCTCTTCTTCGGTATCCCTTTTTTTCCTGGATTTCGCTTTGCCTTTACCCTTGCCCTTACCTTTTTCGCTCACGGCTGGGGTGTCGGTCTGGGGAAGGAGCCTGAATGTTACGACGTTGAATTTTGCGTTGAGTATTACGTTGTTTCCCTTTACGTCCATGCGGGAGAGGACGAGGTCTCTCACGTTTACTATTCTGGGAAGCCTCGAAATGCGGTCGAAGAAATCCGCGAGGTTGTAATAGCCGCCTATGACTTCCATCTGGATGGGTATCTCGGCATATATCTCCTTGGCCACCTGCCCCTGCGGAGCGAAGATTATGGAATCGAGGTTGGAGCCGGAGATCTCGGAATAGACGCTGTCTATGAGAGTCGGTATCTCCTTTTCCTTCGGAAGCTTGAGCGATATGAGATCGAATTCTCTATTGAGCCTGTCGAACTCCTTTTCGAAGGCGGGGAGCTCGGCGGCGACGGCCTCGTATTCTTTTATCTTCTTCTGCTCAGCCGCAAGCTTCCTTTCGGCCCTTTCGAGGGTTTCGGCGCCGGGAGACCAGAAGAAATACCAGTAGGCCCCGGATATCGCCCCGACGATGAGAAGGAGGAGGAGAAGCTTTATATGAACCGGCTGCTCGCTTAACCTTTCGGGAATGTCGTCGTAAAATGCCATCGTCTATCGGCCCCTCTTCTTTCCGGGAGCGGGCGCTTCCGGCGCCTCGCCTGTGGTTTGGGCCGCCTCCGTCTTCTTCTTGCCGGCGTAGTCGAGCCTGGCGTTAATGATGAAATTCCTGAGGTCGAGGTTGCGTACGTCCGTTTTTTTTATCACGCCGAGCTCAACGGATACGAAATAAGGAGAGGTTTCAAGCGATTTCATGAAATCCGCCACTGTAAATTCGTTATCGGCTATGCCGACGAGCCTCGCCTGCTGACCTTTTTCCGTAAATTCGTCGAGCCAGGCTTTGTTTGGTATGGCCTCAGAGAGGGCGTCCATGACGAAGAGAGGGCCCGTACGGTTGCTTTCGAGAACCTTGATGATTTCTATACGCCTGTTGAGCTCTTCGTTTTTCGTCTTGAAGTCGTCGACCTTTTCTTTTATGGCGTCGAGCTCTTTGACGCGCTTTTCGGCGCGGGTGATTTTGCGGTTAACCTCTTCGATTTGCCTTCCCTGCATGACGTGAAGCGCCCCGAGAACCGCGAACAGGGCGACGATAACGAGGAGCCCGAGGACGAGCTGCCCCACGCCCCGCATATCCCGTTTTTCGGGTTCCGGTATGAGGTTAATCCTTATCATTTATTGTCCCCCGGCTTCCTCGAAGCGAGGCCCATCACCACGCTCATCTTGGGGGCTATGGATTGTATGTATTCGGGGTCGAAATCGTTGGGGTCGTATGCGACGTTCCTGAAAGGGTTCATGAAATCGACCGAGGCGTCAGTGATGTCGGACAGCGTATCCCTGAGCCCTTGCACCCCCGAAGATCCGCCGCCTATTAGTATCTGGTTGACCTTGCTCGTCCAGAGAGTGGAGGAGAAGAAATCGAGCGTTCTCTTTATCTCCCCGGAAATCATATCGACGAACTCGCGTGTCGCAGGTTCGATCTCTGGGGGAGCCTCGCCGCTCTTCAGGGAAGTTTTGAGGAGCTCCGCTTCCTCGAAAGCGGCGTCCGTATGCTTCATTATCCATTCCGTGTAGAGGTTGCCGCCGGTTGTTATGTCTCTCGTGAAGACAGAGACCCCGTCCTTGAGGATATTGATGTTTGTGACGGAGGCGCCTATGTTGACGAGGGACACGAGGCCGCCTGATTCGGGGTAGTTCATCATGTACATGTTTTCGAGCGCGAATACGTCGACGTCGACGACGACGGGATTGAGCCCCGCTTCCCTCACGACGGAGACGTAGGAGTTGGTTACGTCTTTTTTCGCGGCGACTATGAGAACGTCGATGTTGCCCTCGGGAGTCTCGCCCGGCATGACCTGATAGTCGTAGTTGACGTCGTGGATGCTCTGGGGGATATATTGCTCGAGCTCCCAGGGGATCGATTCCCTGAGCTCGTTGTCGGACATTTTCGGAAGGCTTACCTTCTTGATGATGACTGAATGGCCCGAAATCGATATGGCGACGTTCCTGGTTTTTACCCTGAGGTCGCTGAAGAGAGAGGATATGGTCTCAGAGACGGCGTCGTAGTTATCGATGACCTTGTTTACGATCGCCTGCCTCGGCAAAACGGCTTCGCCGATGTTCTTCAGCTCGTACCCCTTCTTCGCCGTTTTGAGCTCAAGGAGCTTAACGGTGTTGGAGCCGATGTCGAGTCCTACGAGTTCTTTTTTACTTAAAAACAAGTATTCCTCCCAAGTTACAATACCAATTTAACCACCTCTTTGAACTTTTTGCAATACTTTCTTAAAAATATCAAAGACCTCTTTAATAGTAGTCAGTATAGCGCTGCAATACTTAATATAAAGGAAATTCGGCTCAGGGTATAGCTCCGGAGCGACACAGGGGAACGCAAGGATATAATTTTACAGTAAACAATGGAGGTTAGAGCGCAACAAAGCTAAAAAAATGAATAGAATGGCTTCAGCTACTTCATTAATCTCGGGTATCTTCGTCTGGCCAGGCATAAGACATTAAGCCATATGGAAAAAGTGAATTTTCTTCTTTAATAGAGGTTTAGACTAAACACTTAGACCAGAATTTTAGGAGATATCTATAACTAAAGGGAGGGAAAATCTTAAAGCAGATCTCCAGCTTTTAGGAAGGCGGAGGGGCTTCGCCCGGGTCTTCGTAATAGATTTCGACCTCGCGCGAGAAAACCCTGTTTGGGTTCGAGGCGACGGACAGCCTGAAGAACGACCTTTCAGAGGGATAGAGCAGCGCATTCATGTCTTCCTCGAAAAGGGAGACGGAATTAGCTTCGATTACATTGCCGCTCTTGTCCTTGAGTACTATTACCACATAAACCGAACGGACCGGCTGGCTGCTCGTATTTATAGCAGCTCCGTTAAACTCGAGGTTGCCGTCTGCATCGATGCTTTCGAGTATCGGGCCGTCGAGCTCGACGACGCCGTTTTTCTCCGGGCTGTCGCATGCGGCGACAATCAGGAGCAGGAGGAATATAGAAATCAGTATCTTCAACTTCTTCATTGCTTTCTCTTTTCCGCAAGCTCGGAAATGGATATAACGTTTTTGCCGGATTCCTGCTTTTTCACAGGGTCGTCCCCACCGTCGATGCGGTCTGTTTTATGGTCTTCGATAATATCGCCGAGGACTTTATGCATTATCTTGAGGGCGCCGATGGAATGTTCCTTGAGATACCCTCTCTCGAAGACTACCTCCTTCTTCTTCCTCATGAGGAGGTAGAAGATGAAGGCCTGGTTGTTCAGAACTATGAGCATCGCGGCGTAGAGGAGATAGTTATCCGCGAAGACCTTCTTCAATATAGCCTTGGTGTCAGAATCAATTTTTACGATCCCGAAAGGCTCTGACTGGGCCTGGGATGTGAACGGCACGGATACGGATATTATGCCGTTAAAGTCTTTTACCGTATATCCGTCTTCGGGATAGAACTCCTTCATGAAAAGCCCGTCGCCTACCAGATTAGCCTCGACGTCCTTTTTAAAGACGACGCTGAAAAACTTCGGCGCTATCTCGAAGGTGTTGAAGAGCTTCTTCCGCCCGAGGCGCTTATCGAGGAAATGATAAAACTCGCCGCTCGTCGGCTGCTTGCCTTCCTCGGCGTAGAAGTCGCTGGCGAGGTCGCCGATCGTTTCAGAGATGGCCCTGGTCTTGACTACGAACTCTTCCTTGGCCTTGTTGAACTGAAAAAGGAACACGAGTCCTATGAGAGCCAGAATGCAAAGCTCGATTCCCACGGCCTTGAAGATTGTCGAAAATTTTCCCATTACGCGCATTTAATGAATTCTTCCAGTATCTCCTGGACTCCTTCGTCGTGTGAATGCCTTAGAAGCATGAAAATCATACCCCCGAAGTCTCTCCGCATGTCGTGATCGAGGCTCCTGTAAAGATTGATAAGGGCCTTTTCGGCATCGGTGAGCACCTCGAAGCTGTCGTCGGAGATATCCTCCTTTTCCATGAATCTCTTGAGGCGTTCTTTCTTCGCTACTGTCCACAATTCTTCGATATTTACTTCTAGTATAGAAGCTATCTGACTGCATCTTTCAATGGATGGGGCGTCGACCTTTCCGGTTTCGAGCTGGTGAATGAAAACGCTTGAGACGTTAAGGGCACGGGCAAGGTCTTCCTGGGTAATATTCCGCTGTTTCCTTTTACTCTTCAGGTAATCGCCAAATCTCATTAGTGCCTCCAAAAAATTATGGAAATCAGTATTTTGAACAGAATGGTTCGTTTAATTTTACATTATAGGTAGAGGGAAAGGCAAGACTTATTAGGTAATGGTTTATAAATGAGGGGGCGGGAAGCGGACCGGGGAGCACGGCATGGGGGCTTCATGCCCGCCGTCGGACCGGGTTCGGGAGAGTGGCTGCCGAGGGGGGCGGGGCAGACAGCTTATGGCTTGACACAAAAACCCCGCAATATTATTTTTAGGAAGCATATGGAAAGAGAGACAGCGCAGGAATCGCAGAACGTCACTGATTATCCTAATAACAACACCATATTTTCCGTTTGGAAATTTAAGGACGGGGCGGCTGTCAGGCCCGTTTTCGAAAGGCTTTGCGGATTGGTGGATAATCTCAATCACTCCTTTACGATACGCGTAGCCGACGGCAGAACCAGCTGCGTGATGGGTGTGGGGCATGATGCCTGGATAAAACTGGGATTGCCTACACCCCCGCCGAAGGAGCTGAAGAATTTCGAGCCCATTTCAGGCTCCAGGCATACTGCCGTAGCCACACCCGGCGATCTTCATTTTCATCTGAGGGCTGTCAACATGGCGATTTGTTTCGATATGGCAGCCTGCATAGCCGCTATATTAAGCCCGGCGGCGGACTGCCTCGAGGAAGTGCACGGGTTCCGGTATTGGGACGGGCGTTCTATTCTCGGTTTTGTGGACGGCACCGAAAACCCGATCGGCAGGGAAAGGCGGTTTTTTGCCGAAGTAGGAGATGAGGACCCGGTTTATAAAGGCGGAAGCTACCTGTTCGTTCAAAAGTATCTCCACGATATGAAAAGCTGGGAAGCCCTGACAACAGAAGAGCAGGAGAAGGTGTTCGGGCGCTATAAGATGAGCGATATTGAAATGACCGACGATGTAAAGCCCGACAATTCTCACAGCGCCCTGGCCGGCGTGGAAGACGAAAACGGGAACGACCTCAAGATCGTGAGGGACAACATGCCTTTCGGGCATCCCTCCAGGGGCGAGGCGGGTACATACTTTATTTCTTACGCCAACACTTTCAGTACTACGCGTAAAATGCTGGAGCGCATGTTTATCGGGGTACCGCAGGGCAATTATGACAGGATACTGGATTTCAGCACTGCGCAGACCGGAACGCTGTTCTTCGTTCCAACAATGAATATGCTGAAACAATACTCCGAGGAATCCGGATGAGGAGCTAGCCGCGTGAAAGCTTCGGACAAAAATACAATCTATACCATCGGGCATTCCACACACAGCCTGGAAGAGCTAGTCGAAATGCTGAAGTCCTTCGGCGTTCTTGTCCTGGTGGACATCAGGCAGTTTCCCGGCTCCCGGAAATATCCTCATTTTAATAAAGAGAACCTGGCCCCGGCATTGAAAGAGGCCGGAATAAGCTACGTTCATTTGCTCGACCTGGGCGGACGGAGAAAAGTGCGGAAGGATTCGAAGAACAGCCGTTGGCGGAACGACGCTTTCCGGGGTTACGCTGATTACATGGAAACGAAAGATTTCGAGAAGGCGGCCGAAGCGCTCGAGGCGATCGCCTTAAAGCAGCCGACCGCTTATATGTGCTCCGAAGCGGTCTGGTGGCGCTGCCACCGCTCGATGGTGTCGGATTATTTGAAAGCGAGGGGCTGGCGCGTGCTGCATATCATGGCGGCCGGCAAGGCGGAAGAGCACACCTACACCTCGCCCGCGCGCGTTGAAGGCAGCCGCGTTTTTTATTCTGACGGAGATTTGTTCAATCGATAAAGATTCAACGACGGAACAAAAATTTAGATCGGGGTGATAACGATGACGGCAAAGTTTAAGGTGGGCGATAACGTAAGCTGGAACTCGGAAGCGGGAAGGGTTTCAGGCACCATTATCAAAATACACACGAAAGATTTCGATTATAAAGGTTACACGCATCACGCTACGGAAGATGATCCGCAATATGAAATCAAAAGCCATAAGTCGGACCATATAGCGGCGCACAAAGGATCGGCGCTTACAAAAATAAAAGATTAAAAATTCTTCAGCCCGCCCCTAATGTCATTAACTATTCTTCATATTGGAATATTTCAACTTTCGACTTTCCCCCATTTTTCAAACATGGTCGGAACTACGATAAGATTCAGGAAAGTTGCGGTTAAAAGACCTCCCAATATCACTATGGACATGGGCGATTGAATCTCGCTGCCCGGTTTATCCGAAGCAAGCGCCAGTGGCAGAAGAGCCAAACCCGCAGTCAGGGCAGTCATAAGAATCGGGCTTAGTCTTTCAATCGATCCCTGAACTACCGCTTCTTTCAGGCTTTTGCCTTCTTTCTCAATCAAATGATTGTAATGAGACACCATTAAAATGCCGTTTCTGACAGCAATACCGAACAAGGTTATGAAACCTACAAGGGATGCAATACTTATGATTCCATCCGTAAAATAGATGCTTATAACCCCTCCGATTAATGCAAGTGGCAGGTTTATCATGATAAGCAATGACTGACGTAAACTTCCGAATTCCATATATAGCGCTATCAAAATAGCGAGTATGGAAATCAAGCTTAGAAGCAAGACCGTACGAGTGGCTTCCGCTTCGCTTTCAAACTGTCCCCCGTATTCGACGTAATAACCACTCGGCATGTCGATATTCTGATCTGTTTTAGAATCGATCTCCTCCACAACGCTGCGCAAATCACGACCTGAAACATTGGCCTGAACCACTATCTTCCTCTGCACATTTTCCCGGCTGATATAGTTAGGTCCTTTATCCACGATAATGTCGGTTACAGTATCCAGGGGTATTCTGGCTCCCGAGGGTGTGTCTATGAGACTGTTACGGATTCCCTCGACGTTACTCCTGAACTCGGGAGCATAGCGGACGATCATCCCGTGTCTGGCTTCCTGCGAGAGCACCTGGGACGTCTCAATTCCAAGGAAAGCGATGTCTATCATCTCATCGAGATCGGCCACTTTTAACCCGTACAATGCCATCTTCTCCCGGTTGGCGCGTATACGCACCTGAGGGATGTCCGACTGCTGCTCGACGGAGAGATCGACTATGCCATCGATTGTTTTCATTTGCGCTTCGACTTCCTGCGCAAGCTTTCTCAATTGGTAGAGGTCGGAGCCAAAAATCTTAACCGCGATGTTCGCACGGGTTCCGGAAAGCATATGATCTATTCTGTGACTTATCGGTTGACCGATCGTTATAATTGTTCCCGGTACTATAGATAAATTATTGCGAAGCTCCTCAAGCAGTTTTTCTTTTTCAGTATCGGAAAGATCTATTCTCACCTCAAGCTCGTGGGCGTGGGATCCCATGGAATGTTCATCCAGCTCGGTACGTCCCGTACGTCTCGCAGTCGATATGACCGACGGGTGAGAAAGTAATATTTCCTCGACCATCTGACCTATTTTGTCCGATTCGTCGAGCGAAGTCCCCGGAAGCGTTGCAACGCTGATATTTAACGTGCCTTCGTTGAACTCAGGCAGGAAAGACCGGCCCATAAAAGGAAGCAGCGATATCGCAATTATAACCAGCACAGCGGCGGCGGCGAGTATGAATGTCTTGTGATTCAGGCTCCAATTGAGCATCGGGGAATAAATTTTCTTTAAGTTTTTCACCGTCCAGCTGTCCTGGTCCTTTTTCGCGCTTATGTTTTTGAGTAGGTATGTACTGAGCGCGGGCGTTACTGTCATTGCGACAAGAAGCGAGGCGAATATCGATACTACATAAGCCAATCCGAGAGGTTTGAGCATTCGGCCCTCGACACCGCTTAAAAAGAAAAAGGGCAGGAATACCACGATGATTATGAATGTGGCCATTGCGATAGGGGACCTTATTTCCGAGGATGCCGCCGCGATAACGTCGTAAAAGGGACGCCGCTCCGTTTCCGGCATTGCCGCGTTTTCTTTCAGACGGCGGTACACGTTTTCCACATAGATTATCGCGTCATCGACCAGAACCCCAATAGCGATCGCCAATCCACCCAATGTCATGGTGTTGAACGACATACCAAAAGCCTTGAATACGAGTATCGATACAATGAGCGAGAGAGGTATGGCAGTCAGTGAAATTATGGTAGTCCTGACGTTTACGAGAAAAATCATGAGGATAAGGACAACGAGAATAGTACCGTCCCTCAGTGCAACCATTACATTATCAATGGCTACTTCTATAAAGTCGGCCTGTTTGAAAATATCGGTATTGAGGGTTATGTCTGAAGGGAGAGTGGGACGGATTTCTTCAATAACGGCCTCCATTCTTTGTGTCAGCTCTAAAGTATTTGCATCCGGCTGTTTGCTGATAATTAAAATAATGCCGTGCTCATTGTTTATAGAGGCCTCACCTATTTTGGTTGCAGGTCCGATGGTTACCTCCGCTACATCGCGCAGGAGTATAGGCACGCCTTCCCTGGTATCGATGACCGTGTATTTCAAATC
>JAGVLR010000248.1 GCA_020054175.1 Candidatus Dadabacteria bacterium | reverse complement strand
TTCTTTTTCTACATGCTGATGTCCCGGGACAAAAAGAACAGATCCAACAAATGGCTCATCGGGGGATTCTTCGCGATAATCCTGGTGTATTCGTTATGGATTGGGCTCGATCCTGTTCTCGACAAGATGACGAGAACGACGAGAGAGCTCCCGAACCGTACTTATATCTGGAAAGACAGCATGAACATGCTGAAGGATTTCCCCGTCCTCGGCGTCGGACTAGGCAACTTCAGTCTGGCCTATACACTCTACAAAAAAGAAGCATACTGGCCTCACGTATACGACCACGCCCACAACGACTATATAGAGCTGGCGACGGAAACCGGCATAGTGGGCTTCGCCCTCGTGTTCTGGGCGCTCATAGCGTTTTTCAGAAACGTATACAGGAACGAAAAATATTTTTCCTCTGAGAAAGACCCGTTCTCTTACTACATCCTGATAGGGCTGTTGAGCGGAATGTTCGGGATGTTCGTTCACACGATAACGGAATTTACATTCCAGATTCCGGCCAACGCCTACTATTTCACGTTCATGCTGGCCCTGACGGCGAGCATAGTGAACCGCGTCTCCGAAAGAGAGAAATCAGGTTAGTTTTTTTTGGAATCCGTACTGGCCGGAAAGCCGACCGACGGGATTTAGTGTCCGTTTCTAGCGACGACTTGCCTGTCGAGGCAGTCTTTTAAAGCCTGCTCGGATATATATCCTTTCTCGATGAGTATGCTGCCCAGTTTCGCCCCCGTATCCTTCTGGTAATCAAGCGCTTCCTCGAGCTGCTCCTTGTTTATGACCTCGGCAGCGAGCATGATGTCGCCAAGGAGATACTCCTTCTTGCTGGGAGCCATCCAGGTCGCCGCGGAATTCACTGATACCTGGAGATTGAGAAAGTCCCTCAGCTTCTGCTCGGTTATATATCCCTTTTCGATTAATATCTCGCCGATCTTACCGCCCCACTTTTCCTGATGAACCAGCGCCTCCTGAAGCTGCCCCTCGGTGATTACGCCCGATTCCAGTATCACCTGTCCTATCAGCTTGTCGATGCGCCTGTCCTTGCTTTCCCACCTGTATGCGACCGTGTACCAGATAGTCGCGAATATGAGCTTTATATCGAGCCAGAAGCTTTCGTTGTTTATGTAGACAGTGTCGTAGCGTAGCTTGTTCCGGGGATGTGTGTTGTAGTTCCCGTAAACCTGCGCTATGCCGGTTAGCCCGGGCTTCACCCTGAGTCTGTAGTCAAACCCCGGAATCATCTTCCTGAACTCGGAAACGAGCTCGGGCCTCTCGGCGCGGGGGCCTACGAAGCTCATGTCTCCTCTCAAAATGTTGAAGAGCTGCGGAAGCTCGTCGAGCTTGGTCCTTCTTAAAAAATCACCAACCCTCGTAACCCTGTGATCCTTTTTATACGCCCACACAGGACCAGTACTCTGCTCCGCGTTCTTTATCATGGAGCGGAATTTGTAAATCTTGAACTTCCTTCCGTTCTCCCCGAGCCTCACCTGCGAGAAGAGAATCGGCAGGCCGTCCTCGATATATATTGCAATTGCAACTATTACGCCTACGGGAAATAAAACGACGAGTCCCAAAAACGAAAACAGCACGTCGAAGGGTCTTTTCAGAAAAGGCTCCTTGACAGGTTTTGGGGGATACTCCACCAAAGAATAATTCCCGCTCACTTTATTTAACGTGCTGTTAAAGAGTTTAGAAGCTTTCATCCGTCTCTCGCGAAATGGTCTTGGAAAATTGAGCATACGGAATTCCTACCAAGAATAGGATACCTCCGTAAACTGAATTCTAAACAGCCCTTTGCAAATTATCTTTGCAATGTCCATGCCATTCTGTGAATCAGGTCTAACCCCATGAAAATACACAACATTATGTTTATCTCGCCGCTATATACAAACAAGAGTTGTCATAAGGAGGGCTACAGTTGAGACAATTTTTGTTATCCGGGTTTGCAAAGACGGCAAAAATATGACCTTTATTTTAACCGCAGAATAGCGAATCAATCATTCAAAGACGCCGTATCGTCTTTTGAGCGTTTCATAAATGGAATACCGCGGGAACTCCCCCCTTTTATGGATTCCGTTCACGCGCCACATTTCATTCCAGAGGTGCACAGCCCTTGCGTTGGACCGCGACATTCGAAACCGCTCTATCCACGAAGTGAGAAAAAAACCGCTTACCAGTCTTTTCCAGTCTTCCCAATGAATCGGACAAAAGATTTCCGACTTAACGATAAAGCCGTCCAGGCCGAACTCTCCGATGGCAGGGGACAGAAGATAATGGCCTGTGTCGCCCCACTGCAGCTCCTCCGGGTTTCTTTTAGAGGCCCTGGTATAGCAGTATTCCATTATTTCCGAGCCCGCTGGGGCTTTGATGAGACAGTTTTGTATTTCGTAAGGACGGATGTGTTTCGTAGCGGCGTCCCTGTCCTCTACAGTAACGAATATATAATCGGATTCAGCTTCGAATGGCGCCAGGCAAACATAATCCATATCCACCCAGTAGCTTCCCTTCTCCAAAAGAAGTTTATATCTAAACATATTGGCGAAGCCTGCATAGCTGTCGCGATCTTTATACTTGAATATCTTGTCCGCACCTACGATTTCATGCGCGTCTTTGAGAACCGTCCCTTCTGGTATACCTGCCACATCACCATACACATATAGATGAAAAGGATGCCCGTTTTGAAGAAACGACTCGATACACAGCCTCTCCATGACCGACAACTGCTCGCCGATCCAGAGACTTTGTATAACGGGAAGTAAGTTCCCGGGCCCGGGAATTTTATCCATGTCCACCCTCCATTCTGAATTTGCGAATACGCCTATTAAACGATATCGACAAACACAAAACAAAAAGGTAAAAGCTCACCCGCGGGGAGGAGCGTTTTCTTTAACAATATGGGGCTTTATAATTTCCATTATAACATTATAATTGGTTGGTATCTAACACTTCGGGATTAAGGAAGTAGGTCTAAACTTTAATCGTATATCTCTATGCACAAAACAGAATCAATAAAACCCGCTCAGGGCCCCGTCCCAACGGGAAATTCCGACCACGATTCCAGAAAGCCGTTTGCGGTACGGAAACCGCAATCCGGAATTTCTCTTCAGCTAAGAGAGCTCTATGAATACCACGAGCTCATATATTTTCTCATCTGGAGAGACATCAAGGTCCGGTACAAGCAAACGGCCCTCGGCGTAATATGGGTAGTGCTTCAGCCGCTTCTTACCATGGGCGTCTTCACAATATTCTTCGGCAACCTCGCGAAGATTCCGTCAGACGGCGTCCCCTACCCTATATTCACATTCGCGGCCCTCGTGCCGTGGCAGCTCTTTGCGAACGCTCTAAGCAACTCGAGCAACAGCCTCGTAAACAGCCGCGACCTTATAACCAAGGTTTATTTTCCGAGACTCATAATTCCCTTCTCCTCAATTCTCGGAGGCCTGCTCGACTTTGCGATAGCTTTCGTAGTCCTTCTCCTGATGATGCTCTACTACGGCATAATGCCGACTTCGGCGGTCTTCCTGCTGCCGCTGTTCATAATTCTCGCGATAGCGACAGCGCTTGCGGTAAGTCTCTGGCTCTCTGCATTAAACGTCATGTACAGGGACGTCCGCTATACGATACCGTTCATGACACAGTTCTGGCTCTTCCTGACCCCGATCGCCTACCCGAGCAGTCTTGTGCCCGAGAAATGGCGTATGCTTTACGGGCTCAACCCGATGGCCGGCGTGGTCGAGGGTTTCCGCTGGGCGCTGCTCGGCAAATCCGACCAGGACTGGTCTCTCGTCGTAGTATCTTCGGTAGTGGTGGTAGTGCTCCTTGTAGGCGGCCTCTTATACTTCAGACGCATGGAAAGAAACTTCGCGGACGTGGTGTGACATGAGTGAAATTACGATAAAAGTAAAAGACATCAGCAAAGAGTACAGAATAGGCGAAACGAACGAATTCAGGACGATGAGGGAGAATATTACCAAGGCCGTTTCTGGAGGCATGAAAAAACTTTTTTCGGGTTTCGACCGGAATGGAAACAACCCCCGGGCCGTTAAACAAATAGAACAGAAAGAAAACTTCTTCTGGTCCCTGAAAGATGTTTCCTTCAACGTCTCCCATGGCGAGATAGTCGGCATTGTCGGCCGTAACGGCGCGGGCAAGAGCACGCTTCTCAAAATAATAACCGGCATAACCGAACCGACCGAGGGAAGAATAGACATCTACGGCAGGATAGCCTCTCTCCTCGAAGTCGGCACCGGGTTTCACCTCGAGCTCACAGGACGCGAAAACATTTATCTCAACGGCGCCATACTCGGCATGAAGAAGCGCGAAATAAACCGGAAATTCGACGAGATTCTGGATTTCTCCGAGGTCGAGCAGTTTATAGACACACCCGTGAAATATTATTCGTCAGGCATGAGAGTCAGGCTCGGCTTTTCAGTGGCGGCGCACCTCGAACCCGAAATACTACTGATAGACGAGGTGCTCGCAGTTGGCGACGCAGCGTTTCAAAAGAAGTGCCTCGGAAAGCTGAATAACGTCGCCGCCTCCGAAGGAAGGACGGTGCTCTTCGTCAGCCACGACATGACGGCAATTTTGTCTCTATGCCAGAGAGCGGTCCTTCTCGAAAGCGGCCAGCTCGTAGCCGAGGGCTCAACCGACGAAATAGTTCAGACTTACATGCAGTCCCTGAATACGACCTACGACACTCCGCTCGAAGACAGACTGGATCGATACGGAGACAAGAGCGTAATGGTAAAATCGCTGAGAATGGAAAATGTCGAATCGGGAAAACCGATCAAGTCGGGAAGCAATTTCAAAATCGTGGTCGAATACGCGAGCGACAAACCTGTTCGTTATCCGAAGATTATAATTAAAATAAGAGACTTCAGAACCAGGATGAATATAGTGCGCCTCGATAGCGAGGTTAAAAGCGGCTTGCCCGAGCTGCTCCCTGCATCGGGGAAAATAACCTGTGTGATCGAAGACCTCTATGTAACGCCCGGCAGGTGCGCCGTCGATATAGAATTTATAAGAGGCATAACGTCTGCAGACAGAATAGAACACGCCGGATACTTCGATGTAGAAACCGAAGACGTGTACGGATCCGGCAAGCTTCCGACGAGGGAACAGTCGGTATACCTCCCGAAATACGATTGGGAGATCGTATAGTGCGGTTCCGCGGG